>JAFGMB010000264.1 GCA_016927765.1 Synergistales bacterium | reverse complement strand
GCCCCGCACTTTTTTGTTATATACTTATTAGGCGTTCGTAAACCTCTATTGTTGTCAGGAGGATATGCTCTGAGATGTCATCCATAAATCTGCCCAATCTCCTCAGTTTTTTAAGGGTTTTCCTCGCTCCCCTTGTAATGGTTTTTCTTACCATGAAGATAAATATGGATGTACCTTTTCTTGATAATATCGGCTTGAAAGTCGGTTATGGCGACCTTCTTGCAGGTCTTGTCTTCATAATTGCTGCCCTTACGGATACAGCTGATGGCTATATCGCCAGGAAAAAGGGCATAGTCACCAATCTGGGGAAATTTATCGATCCTCTGGCCGATAAGATACTTGTGGTGGCCGCTCTCATATCCCTGGTGGAACTCCAGCGCCTTCCTGCCTGGATAGTAGTCATAATCATTTCAAGGGATTTCGTCGTTACCGGGGTGAGAATGGTCGCTTCTGCCGAGGGGATAGTGATCGCGGCTTCCAGGCTCGGAAAGGTGAAAACGGTCAGCCAGATCATAGCCATATGTATGATGATATTCAATATCCCAGGGAGCCTTTATGCTATGCTCATAGCCCTTGTCCTGACCGTATGGTCGGGTGTGGAATATCTTTTCAGGGGTAAAAACGTAATATTTGCATCCCCCGGAAAAGCAAAACCCTGAAAATAGTTTACAGCTGTTAGGGAGGCCTATTCTTGAAAACAAGTATCAGATCTTTTCTCCGGAATAATTCTGCAAACATGATCCAGGACCTTCTCAGGATCATTTCTTTCCCTGCCATCGCGCCTCAGAATGGCGGGAAGGGAGAATGGGAGAAGGCCAGGGAACTTGAAAAGCTTCTTCTTGAAAGAGGATTGCCTCAGCCTGAATGGTATGTCCCGGAAGATCCCACTGATGGGGGAGTCAGGCGACCGAACCTGGTGGTCAGGATACCCGGCAGGACAGATCGCAAACTTTACATAGTGACTCACATGGATGTGGTCCCGGAAGGCGACCTGTCCGCATGGGATATGGACCCTTTCAGGGGAAAGGTAATGGGTGAGAGGATCTACGGAAGAGGTGTGAATGACAACGGCCAGGAACTTATCGCCAGTATATATGCGGTTATGGCCCTGCAGGCCCTTGGGATCCGGCCATCTTTGGAGATATGCCTCTGCTTTGTCGCTGATGAGGAAACCGGCAGTACTTACGGTATCCAGCATCTTATAGAGAGGGGCCTTTTCTCGCCGGAAGATCTTGTGATAGTACCTGACGGCGGTAACAGCAGGGGAGATTTCGTGGAGATAGCTGAAAAAGGGATACTCTGGATCAGCTTTACGGTCAAAGGCCAGCAATGTCATGCCAGTATGCCCCATATGGGCCTGAATGCATGCAGGGTGGCCAACCAGCTTTCTTTCGAGCTTGACCGGGCTCTTCACAAGGCTTTTCCAGATGAGGACGACCTTTTCGATCCTCCTGTCTCTACTATGGAACCAACCAGGCGTAAAACTAATGTGGGAAGCATCAACATTATTCCCGGCAAGGAAGAATTTTCTTTCGACTGCAGGGTCCTTCCATCCATATCCCTGGATACGGTACTGGAAGTGGTGGAGGAAAAGTGCAGGGAAGTGGCCCATCTTACCAAAGCGGATATAACCTATGAGATCCTTCAGAGAAATGATCCAGCCCAGCCCACAAGGAAAGATTCGGATGTGCTTGGCCTTTTATGTAGATCCATTGAGGAAACCTACTCTTTCTCACCCGAGGTCGGAGGTATTGGAGGAGGGACCTGTGCCGCCTTTTTCAGAAAATCCGGCATACCTGCCGTGGTTTGGGCTCATGAAGCCGATGTGGCTCATATGCCTAATGAATATTGCGAGATGGAACATCTTCTGAAAGAAGCTGAGGTATTTGCGGCGATGATGAAGGGTTGAGGCCAGGTCCATGATCCCGTTGCAGATCTCAGTTTTCCCTTCTATTATCCTGAAGGCAGGGCCAGATCTTCAAGGAGAGAAATAATACACAGCCCCCTATGATGATGGAAATTACTCTGAGCATCCACCCAAACCCCACAAGCTGTGCTAGAAAGGCCGCCGCAAGGGGAGCCACTACCCAGACCAGGTCGATGAAAGTATTGAAAAGAACGAACAGGCCGGTCATGTTCTGTCCTTTGGATGCCCTTGCGATCTCCGAGAAGATCAGGGGGTAGATCAATCCTGATCCTATGCCGTAAAGTATTCCACCTGTGAACATGGATAGGGTGGTGGATGTCCAGCAGCTGAAAGTCAGCCCCGCACAGGATATGAGGAAAAAAGGTCTTAAAAGCCGATTCCCCAGATGATCTACTGTTCGTGACAGGAAGAGCCTCATTATGAGCGATGTAAGGGCTGCAGGAAGCAGGAACGCACTACCCACCGTTCCCCATTCCTTTGCCCCGTTCGCCATATAGGGTAGAACGGGGGCCGCAAGCATGGCAAAAGCGCTTCCAGCAAGCAGTATCGCCCGTATTTCCTTATCCTGCCAGTATTGTCTGGCCAGGGCATGGAAGGATAGTCTTTTGTCTTTGCTTTCAACTCCTGAAGTGATCCCAAGGGCTATGAGGGAGGATAAAATACAGGCCAGGGTTGCCATGAGGAATACTGTTAAAATATGACCTGAAAGGACGAACCATTCTCCCAGGGGGAAAAAGGTCATCTGGGGCAGTATGGGAGCGATCCCTGCCAGGCCAAAGCCAAGCCCCCGGATCTCGACAGGTAGTATACGGGCATTGTGAAGATTATTGGATACGATAAAAAGCCCCCACCCGGCACCCTGTATGATCCTTCCCAGGATTATGACCGGGAAAAAGGTGAAAAGGGCAAGCAGAATTATCCCTGCTGCCATCATAAGGGCTCCCAAGATCAGCCCTTTTTTCGTCCCATGTTCGTGCAGGAAGATATTACACCAGGGCCTTCCAAGGACCAGGGCTATCTCGAAGGCTACCCAGGCGGCACCGATCTCAAGGGGCGAGAAGCCCTTAATGGAAAGGATCAGTGGATACAGGAACAGTAGAGCCATAGCAGTATAGGAAGCCAGAGCGGTCAGAAGACAAATTACAAACTCAGCAGGGATCTTCTTCAATAGTGTGACCAATCCACATCATCCTGACTGGTTTTATTTTTGACCCTTGCAGCCCGGTAAGAATATAATATACCCTTTGGAGTACCTGTATTGCAAAGAATGGATAAGAACATTTAAGGAGAGATTCCCATGTTAGGTAATTTGAAGAAGGTTCTTGGCCTTGATCCTAATGAAAGGGCCCTCAAAAAATATAATTCCCTTGTACCTGTGATAAATGATCTTGAACCCGGGATCAGGGCTTTAAGTGACGGGGAATTATCGGAAAAGGCTGCCCTTTTCAGGAAACAGCTTGAAGAGGGGAGATCTATGGATGATATTCTGCCCGAGGTCTTCGGGGTAGTTCGGGAAGTATCAGTGAGGACCCTGGGTATGCGTCATTTTGATGTCCAGCTCGTGGGCGGCATGGCTCTGCATGAGGCTAATATCGCAGAAATGAAGACAGGTGAAGGTAAAACCCTTGTAGCCACACTGGCAGTGGTCCTGAATGCCCTGTCAGGCAAGGGGGTCCATCTTGTAACCGTCAATGACTATCTTGCCAGGCGAGATGCGGAGTGGATGGGACCCATTTATCGTTTCCTGGGGCTTTCGGTAGGCGTTATCCATCCATCCATGGACATGACCGAAAGGGTTAAGGCTTACAGGTCAGATATAACCTATGGTACCAACAGCGAATTTGGTTTTGATTATCTCCGGGACAATATGGTCATGTCAGCTTCACAAATGGTTCAGAGAGGTCACAATTACTGCATCGTGGATGAAGTTGACTCTATCCTTATCGATGAAGCAAGAACACCCCTGATTATTTCAGGACCTTCCGAAGATAATACAGAGTCATATATGATCGCGGATCGTCTGGCAAAGCAGCTGAACAGGGACAGGGATTTCGAGGTTGATGAAAAGGAAAGGAACATCACCCTGTCGGAGGAAGGTATCAGCAGGTGCGAGAGAATACTCAACAAGCCTGCACTTTTCTCGGATGTTCTCCATTCGGACCTCTCTCACAGGATAATCCAGGCTGTCAAGGCCCATGTGTTGTTCCAGAAGGATGTCCACTACGTGGTCAAGGATGGAGAGATAATTATAGTAGATGAGTTCACGGGGAGACTTATGGTGGGCAGAAGGTATTCCGATGGTCTTCACCAGGCTATAGAGGCAAAGGAAAAAGTGAGGATCGGGAGAGAGAGCCAGACCCTTGCCACAATAACTCTTCAGAACTATTTCAGAATGTACGGGAAACTTGCAGGAATGACAGGCACTGCTGCTACAGAAGCGGAAGAGTTCAAGGACATCTATGGTCTTGGAGTGGTGGTCATACCCACAAACAAGCCCATGATCCGGATCGATAACCCCGATGTTATTTTCCAGACCAGGGGGGAAAAATTCACCGCTGTTGCCGATGAGGTGGAGGAGACTTTTCGTTCGGGCCAGCCGGTCCTCGTAGGTACCACTTCTATCGAGAGCTCCGAGAAGGTCAGCAGGATCCTTAAGGCCAGGAAGATCCCTCACCAGGTCCTGAATGCCAAACACCATGAAAAAGAAGCCCATATCATCGCCCAGGCGGGAAAACCGGGGGCTGTGACAGTGGCTACCAATATGGCAGGACGAGGAACAGACATCATGCTTGGCGGGAACCCTGAGTTTCTTGCCAGGGAGATGGTGGAAACTACAGAACATGAAGTGGATGAGAAGACAGAGCGCCGGGAATACCAGGTTATCCTTGAAGAAAATAATATATCCTGTAACCAACAGAAAGCACAGGTTATCGATTCTGGCGGTCTGAAGATCATAGGAACGGAAAGGCATGAATCAAGAAGGATCGATAACCAGTTGCGGGGACGTTCCGGAAGACAGGGAGACCCTGGTTCGAGCAGATTCTATCTTTCCCTGGAGGATGATCTCCTCAGGCTTTTCGGTTCTGACAGGATACAGGGCCTGATGGGAAAACTTGGTCTTGAGGACGGAGAAGCCATAGAACACGGGATGTTGACAAAAGCTATAGAATCTGCCCAGAAAAAGGTCGAGCAACTCCACTTTGATATAAGGAAGCAGCTTCTGGCCTTTGATAACGTAATGAACCAGCAGAGAGAAGCAGTTTACGGGGAAAGGCATAATATCCTCACCGATACCTCTATCCTGGATCATACCTGGGAGATCCTGGAAGGAGTGGTGGATGATGTTATCAACCGCTATTATCCTGAAAATGGTGAACCTGATCCTGAGAGGGCAGAATCCAGGCTAAAGGCGCTCTTTGGGCCCGAGATATCTTCCATGATCCACGGCATTGATTATGCAAAAGACCTGCAGGTCCCCGTCGAGAATATCAAGAGAGAGCTTCATGAGAAGTTTTCAGGCAAGGTGGGGGAACTGGGGGATAAAACCGCAAATGATCTTATGAGGTTCATATTCCTTCATACCCTTGACCAGAACTGGAAAGATCATCTTCTCGCCATGGATGACCTCAGGAAAGGCATCGGACTGAGAGCCATCGGGCAGAAAGACCCCTTACTTGAATATCAGTTCGAATCATATAATCTTTTCCAGAGCATGATGGAAAGGGTCAGGGAGACTATCGCTGATCTTGCAATGAGAGTTTCCCTGGTTTCAGGTACACCGGAACAAAGGGAGCCCCTTCCATCAGGTATGGCCTTGAAAAAAGAGTTTCATCCATCCCTTCCGGGTTTGACTTCAGGGAACAGCGAAAAGGCTGATCAATTGCCGGCCCAGCAGGTCAGAAAAGGCAAAAAGATCGGGAGAAATGATCCTTGTCCCTGTGGAAGCGGTAAAAAATACAAGCACTGCTGTGGAAGAAATGCCTGAAATTCCTTATGATAACGAGAGTGTGCCTGAAGGGAGAGAAAAAATAATGACCCGGAAAATGAAAATGTCCTTCCCATTGGTCCTGGTAATGTTATCTGTTCTGATATTCCCGATAATGGTGACCAGTTCAGTTGCCTCAGAGATCAATATTGCAAGGCTGACCCAGGAGGCCCCCTATTTTGATTCCTACCCTGGAACAAAAGGATTGGTCTGGCTGAGAGAGGTAGACTATTCTCTGCTTTCAGACGGTAGAATGGAAAGGATCTCGAAATGGGTGATCCTGGCAAGAAGAGGAATATCTGACAACTGGTTGAAGTGGGATATTCCGATACAGAACGTAGAGGAACTGGAAGTCATGGAGGCGGCCCTTTATGACCCGGGATCATATTCCCTTATAGCTCCCATAATTCCTGAATCAAGGGCTATTCAGGGTGGTCTGGTCATCAGGGAGATCAGATTTCCGGATATCCAGGACGAATTCCTGATAGTACTGGTGATGAAGGAAAAAGTCTCCAGGGATTGCCGGCTTGATGATTTTCTGTGGCTGGGCTTTGATATCCCTGTATGGGAACAGAAGATCAGTGTGAACCTTCCTGCCGGAATGGATCTGAGCTATTCATCCTCACAGCTGAGTGAGCCTCTGATCATGGACAAGGGGGCTACGAGGAAATATGAATGGCATGTCTTCGATGTCCCTTCCTGGAGTGGGGATTCCCTGGTGGAGAACAACAGGCCTTCTCTCGTTTTCAGCACCAGAAAAGGAGAAATAGCGTTCATTCGTGACCTGGCCATGGTCCAGAAATGCTCCCTTCCTCCCGTTCCCCGGAGTATATCCTCTCTAGCAGGAAGCGGCAGGAGTGAAAGTGACCTGGAGAGGATCCTAGAAAAAATGGAGAATATGCCCATCTTACGGGGTATTCCCAATGGTTATATAAGACCTTCCATCCCCCTGGAAGCGCCATGGACGGATGCGGAAAAAATTCTCCTCCTTTCCGGATGGCTTGAAGAACTGGGTTGGGCCAACAGAATATTCTGGACCACCATGTCGGAAATAAGGGAAACTACCCCCGGTTCCCGTGCATTTCTTTCCGAACCAGTCCTGGAGATCGAGACCCGGACGGGTACGGGAGTGTATTATTCACCCGGACAGGGCGTTCCCTTTGGCGAGATCCCACCCAGGCTCTGGGGACGTACCTTGTATGCCCTTCAGGGAGACACCCTTGAAAAGATCACTATTCCCAGGGGGAAAGCTTCCGACCACAGGCTTGCTATCAGATGGGACCTCCAGTTGGGACAGAACGGGGTGATGAGCGGTGATATGGAAGCCGTGATCCTCAATGGCTGGAACGATATCTTCTTTTCAGGCCTTCCCACGGATGAGGAACTTGTGAGAGAATTCCTGGAGAACAGGATCGAAGGCGATCTCCAGGGGACTCCTCAAATAGAGAGTCTTAAGGGGGGGATCAGGGTCAGGGTAAAAGTTGCCATGAATTCCACCATTATGAACGGCAATAACCTGCTGGTGAGAGTTCCCTATTTCTTTATTCCCCAGATCCCTGAGATGTCGAAAGTGAACTCCCTGTCATCGCTGAGGTTCCCTTTCGCTGCTGAGCAGAGTTTTGAGATATCCTTCCCCGAGCAAATGGAGCTGCTGGCCCTGCCGAATACCATGCCCAGGGAGACAGAGGGGCTTTCCCTTCAGGAGAACTTTGCCCTGAACAAGAGGAAGAATATTGTAAAGGGAATGATCAAGATAGTATCCACTATTGACAGGGTGGATGAATCCACAGGGTCTTTCCTCATAGATTCATTAAGGAAATGGGTTATCTGGGCAGACAAGAGTTTAGCCTTTATTATCAAATAGGTTTTGGGAGGTTGGATCTATGGATCAGATCAAGGCAACAATAACAGGTTATCTGCAAAAGGTATCGGAAGAAATTACACGAAACCTCGGGTCTAATGAATTTGACTATCCCGAGATAACCCTCGAAAGACCGAAAAGGGAAGGTCATGGAGATTTTTCGACCAATCTTGCCATGCAGTATGCAGGGAAACTGGGGAAAAAACCAAGGGTCCTTGCGCAGGAGATGGTGGATCTTATACCCGAGGATCCTCACATAGAAAAGATCGAGATAGCCGGTCCGGGTTTTATCAATTTCTTTCTCTCATCCCTCTGGATCAGGGATATGATAGATGAAATATATGATCAGGGAAACAGATATGGCAGCTCTGACCTTGGGGGCGGAAGGGCGGTCCAGGTGGAGTTCGTAAGTGCCAACCCGACAGGGCCGCTGCATGTAGGCCATGGTCGGGGGGCAGCTGTGGGAGATACTGTGAGCAATATCCTTTCTTACATGGGTTGGAAGGTGGGAAGGGAATATTATATCAATGATGCCGGTCTTCAGATGGATATCCTTGGCAGGTCAACCCAGTCAAGGTATTTCGAACTTGCCGGCAAGGCAGAGGAATGTCCCTTCCCCGAGGACGGATACAAGGGAGATTACATCTATGATCTCGCAAGGGAGGTCATTGACAGGGATGGAATGAAATATCTGGATATGGACAGGGAAAGCAGCCTTCCAGAGTTCCGCTCTTACGCGTCTGAAAAGATACTGACATCCATCAGGAAGGATCTTCAGGACTTCGGGGTTCCCTTTGACAACTGGTTCTCGGAGAAGTCCCTTTATGAAGACGGACTTGTAGATCAGATGGTCAATTTCCTGAAAGAAAAGGATTTTGCCTACGAACAGGATGGCGCGGTCTGGTTCAGGGCTACAGCTTTCGATGACGAGAAGGATCGTGTACTGATAAGGAATAATGGGGTACCTACCTATTTTGCATCTGATGTGGCCTATCACAAGAACAAATTTGACAGGGGCTTCTCCAAGCTTATCGATGTCTGGGGTGCAGACCATCACGGCTATATTCCCAGGGTAAAGGCTGCAATATCTTCACTTGGACATGATCCCGAGGAAGATTTCCAGGTCCTCCTGATCCAGTTCGTCAACCTGCTGAGGGAGGGGGATCAGGTTTCCATGTCCACCAGGTCAGGTCAATTCATCACATTGAGGGATGTCTTTGAAGAGGTAGGTGTAGATGCTACCAGGTATTTCTTCGTTATGAGACGTAGCGATAGCCACCTTGATTTTGACCTGGAGCTTGCCAAAAAAGAATCTACAGATAACCCGGTATATTATGTCCAATATGCCCACGCCAGGATGTGCAGTGTTCTTTCCGAAGCGGAATCAAGAGGAGTGGTTTTCCCTGATATCGCATCTTTCCGGCAGGATCTCCTGGACAGCCCGGAGGAGAAGAAACTCGTTTCCAGGCTTGCCGTTTTCAGGGAGGAGCTGGAACGTTCTTCCCAGGAACTGGCACCTCATATTCTGGTAAATTACGTCCATGACCTGGCTGGGGATTTTCATTCTTTCTATAATGCAAAGAGGATCCTGGGAGAGGAAAAGAATATCATGGAAACCAGGCTGATCCTTTTGAAAGCCTGTAAGACCGTTCTTGGTATCTGTCTTGACCTGCTCAGAATAACTGCTCCGGAGAGGATGTAAGTTGCCTGGACTTAAATGGGTGATCTTTTTCTGTGTTCTGACGCTTTTGACAGCTATTATGACCACCACCTATATTCATGAGATAAGACGGATCTCCGCCTTGTCGGCAATGGTGGACCTGAAGATGGAAACCCTTGTCAGGAAAAGCCGGGATGTACAGAGATACAGGGAACAGATCGATTTTTACAGTACACCTGGTGGAGTTGAAAGGTTGGCCCGGGAGGAATTCAACCTGGCTTATCCGGGCGAAAAGGTCTATCATATAGTGATCGTTTCAAATGACCACTTGTCTGAAGGCAACAGGTAGATTATAATACCCTTTTGTTTATCCCTGTCTCCATAAGGAGACCATAAGCCCATAGGGAGGAGGTGACAGTCGTGCGGCCATATGAACTGATGCTTCTAATTGATCCTTCTCTGGAAGAACCCAGGGAAGAAGTGTCCAGAGTCGAGGATGTCGTACGTGGTCTTGGAGGGGAAGTGGCCAAGACAGACGTATGGGGCAGGAAAAAGCTTGCCTATCCCATCCTCAAGCAGACCGAAGGATTCTACTCGATAACAAAGTGTTCCATGGAGCAGGCAGCCTTAAAGGAGCTGGACAGGCTTCTGAAACTGAGACAGGATGTCTGGCGTCATATGATCATAAGACTTGACGAAGAATAAGGGGGTTACACAGTGGCTAGAGGGTTCAATAAAGTGATCCTCATGGGTAATCTTGCCCGTGACCCTGAGATAAGGTATACAGTTGATAAAAGAGCCTGGGCTCGTTTCACTGTAGCAGTCGGAAGACAATGGAAGGATAGGAATGGTGAACTCAGAGACTCTGCTGATTTTATCCCGGTGGTGGTCTGGGGACCCCAGGCGGAGAATTGTGAGAGATTCCTCAACAAGGGCAAGGGTGTGCTTGTTGAAGGAAGGATCCAGACAAGGAATTATGATGATCGACAGGGCAACAAGAGGTATGTCACTGAAGTTCTGGCCCAGAGCGTGACTTTCCTGGGTGGAGGAAGAAGGGATGAATCTTCTCCCTACGATAAAAAAGAAGATTCAGACAAAGGGTCCTTTGCCAGTTTCAGGGACAAGGGTTTTAACGGAGAGGATTTCCCCCTGGATATTTCCGAAATGGATGATGGTATCGAAGATGGAGGGGATGACGAGGCCGATATTCCTTTTTAAAGGCCCTGTTATGTAACTTTTCAAGAAGGAGGGATTATTCGTCATGGCTTACGGTGGCGGAGGAGCAAGAAGAAGAGGCGGTAAACGCCGCCCAAAGGTCTGTTTTTTCTGTGTCGACAAGGTCGATCAGGTAGACTATAAAGATGTGGATAAATTGAGAAAATATATCAGCGAGCGTGGCAAGATCATGCCCAGAAGGGTGACTGGAAATTGCGCAAAGCATCAGCGGCAGCTTACTACCGCGGTAAAAAGAGCAAGACACATGGCTTTGCTTCCCTTTACAGTTGATTAGGGTTATTCCATCTGTCTCGACATGCGTTAAAGGGGAGAGCTGAGGCTTCTCCCCTTTATTTTTACCCTTTCTGTAGTTAGTGGTGATACTGTTTTTATGTAGCAGAACAAAGGAGATCTGAATGACCCAAACAAAAAGCCTGGTGGAATCCTCTCTTCTTGCAGGTGTGGCAGTGGTCCTTTTCCTGGCTTCCTATTTCCTTCCGGTGGTGGGGATAGGGTTTTCCCTTCTATGTCCGGCACCGCTGGTTGTTCTCGGAATGAGACATGATCTTCAGAAAGCCACCCTTGGCCTGGTGGTCGCCTCCATCCTTATCCTGCTGATACTGGGCCCGGTGGGTGCCTTGTTTTTCTTCCTGGGGTTCGGTGTTCTCGGGGTGGGGTTGGGTTACCTGGCACGGAAAATGGATTCAGGGGTAGAGATAATTCTATATGGTATCCTGATCTCACTGGGGAGCAAACTTCTGTTAATGATCCTGGCAAGCAGGCTTACCGGTGTGAACCCATTTTCCCTCGATCCGGGAGAAATGCAGCAGATAGTTGACAGGATCTTTCTGTTTTATGAGGAAAAGGGTCTGGGGGGTCAGAATCTCTCAGAAGTCAGGGAACAGCTCTATAATTCACTCAGGATGATACCTCTTATATTCCCGGCCCTCCTTTCCGTTGCTTCTGCGGTTGACTGCTACCTGAGCTATGTTGTAAGCAGGGTCATCCTGAAAAGGGTGGGTTCCTCAACATTACCGCCCCTCCCTTCTTTCAGCGTATGGAGGTTCCCCCGTAGCATATTCTGGGCTCTCCTCGTATCGGTACTCCTCACCATTATTGGTGCCAGGGGAGGAACATGGAATATATGGCTCAAGATAGGTACCAACCTCAGACTACTTGTCAACATGGTCTTTCTGCTCCAGGGACTTTCCCTGGCATGGTGGTTCCTTTCCCTTAAAAAAGTTCATTCCCTTATCAGGGGGTCCATGATCGTCCTGGTACTTTTTATTCCTTTCATGTCTCAGGTGGCCTTACTCTTGGGTATAATAGATATGTGGTTTGACCTCAGGCATAGAATTAGGAGGTAGCTCTAATGAAAGTCATTCTTACAGAAAATGTTAAAAAACTTGGCTCCAGGGGAGAACTTGTGGAGACCTCTGATGGATATGCCAGAAATTACCTTATCCCGAGGGGTTTGGCAGAGGAAGCTACTCCCTCCAGGTTGAACGAATGGAAGAAACAGCAGAGATCCATGGAAAAGAAAGCTATACAGGAAAAAGAATCTGCGGAAAATCTCAGAAAACACCTCCAGGGTAAAAGGATAGTCATTACCGCGAGTTGTGGTGATACAGGAAAGCTTTTTGGAAGCATAACAACTGCCCAGATATCCGAATCCCTGAAAAGATCCTTCCATTTGGACATAGACAAGAAAGATATCAAGTTAAAGGAACCCATCAAGAATCTGGGAGATTTCCCTTTTACCGTAAGGCTCCATTCCGGAATTGATGTAGATATGACCGTTTCAGTTGAGGAGGAATAATGTCCACCAAGAATCTCTTCGACAGAGTAGTGCCCCACAGCCTTGAGGCAGAGAGAGCAGTTCTGGGTGCTTGTATTGTTGACAGGGAGGCTCTCAATACGGTTATTGAACGGCTTCAGGCCGAGGATTTCTATGATCTCAATCACAGGGCGGCCTATGAGATCATCTGGGACATGGCCCAGAAGGACAAGCCTGTGGATCCCCTTACCCTTATGGAAGAATGCAGTCGGAAGGGTATGGAGGAAAGAATTGGTCACCAGGCCTTTATTGCAGGCCTTGTGGATGCAGTCCCCACAACTGCCAACGTCGAATACCATGCCGGTATCGTCAAGGAGAAATCCATACATAGAAGTCTCATTCAGGTTGGCAATGATCTTGTGAAGCTTGGGTTTTCCGAAGACCGGGAGATCAGGGATCTTCTCGAGGAAGCTGAACAGGCGGTTTTTGCCATTTCTCAGGATCGCAATCGCCAGAGTTATCGGGCTATAGGAGATGTGCTTCCCCCCGCTTTTCAGAAGATCGAGGAACAGTTCCACAATTCGGACCAGAGTGTTACTGGTGTACAGACAGATTTCAGGGATTTTAACCGCCTTACAGGAGGGTTCCAGCCTGGAAGCCTTAACATCATCGCAGCGAGGCCATCCATGGGAAAGACAGCCCTGGCGATCAACTTTGTCCAGCATCTCGGGGTGCATAGCGGGAATATAAGACCTGTTCTTGTTTTCAGCCTGGAAATGAGCGCAGAACAGCTGGTCCAGAGAATGCTGGGATCAGAAGCAAGAGTGAACATACACGACCTGAGGACAGGAAATCTGGCTGACAAGGACTGGGAAAGCCTTACACAAGCGGCAGGGGACCTTTCGAGGGCGCCCATATACATCGATGACAGCTCCATGCTTTCCACCCTCGAGTTCCGGGCCTGTTGCCGGCGGTTCAAGGCGAAACACCAGAACCTGGGGCTTGTAGTGGTGGACTACCTTCAGCTTATGAGCTTCTCCAGGAGGATAGATAACAAGCAGCAGGAAGTGGCGGAGATATCCCGCTCCCTGAAGGCTGTTGCCAGAGAACTCGATGTTCCTGTTATTGCCCTGTCACAGCTCTCCAGGGCCGTGGAACAGAGGACGGACAAGAGGCCCCAGCTATCGGACCTTCGGGACAGCGGAGCCATAGAACAGGACGCCGATATGGTCATCCTCCTTTACAGGGAGGGATATTACAATCCTGACCAGGATCCGGACAGGGATGACGAGGCAGAGATAATTGTGGCCAAACACCGTAACGGACCTACCGGTGCGGTAAAACTGATCTTCCAGAAAGAGTTCACCAGATTCACGTCAGCAATGGTGGATGCCTATCATTTCTGATCGGTCTGTATCAGGGCTTTCTGGTTTTGGAATTATCTGATTTTTTCAGTCATTCCCAGGGAGGTTATGGAGCATGCTCGGAAAGAACAGGCTGTTCAAAAGCACTTCGGTTTCTGAAGATCAATGGCATTCTTCTCCCATACATGTCCAGGGTTCTTCCCTTCTGGAGATACCCCTCCAGGATATTCGACCAAATCCCTTCCAGCCCAGGCAGAATTTTGACCCGGACGAGCTTGAAGAACTGGCTGCGTCCATAAAAGAGATGGGGATAATCCAACCCATCCTTGTAAAAGCAGTTGAGGGGGGCTATGAGATCGTTGTTGGAGAGAGGAGGTTCAGGGCTGCTAAACTTGCCGGTCTCCGGACCATTCCAGCCATGGTCTCCAATGTGGATGCCTCAGACCAGCATATACTTGCGCTCATTGAAAATATCCATCGCAGTGACCTTTCGTCCATCGAAGAGGCTTCTTCCATCAGGGATATTCTTGACAGAACAGGCTGGAGCCAGACCGAACTTGCCCGGAAACTCGGCCGTTCCCAGGCAGCCCTCGCGAACAAGCTTCGCCTGCTTAAACTGGAACCTGGGGTAAGGGATATGGTAATTCAGCGCAAGATAGGTGAAAGACAGGCCAGGTCATTGGTAGGCCTTTCACCTGAAGATCAGGTCACCCTGGCCTTAAGAGCAGTCGAGGAAGACCTTCCGGCAAAAGTTCTTGAAAAACTGGCCAGAAGAACATTGAAAATTGATCCCTCCTCTTCGGTTTCCCCCCAGGAGACTAAAAATAACAGGCTTAAAGGCCCCTTGCTTTACGGTCCCGATGGACCCACCGGTGAACTTCTTGATGGTCTCACGAAACTGGTCCAGAAGGGACGGAATCGGGGTATACCAGTATCAATGAAGATCCGCGGGTTGGCAAAGAGTGAGCTTATGGTGGAAATAAAGGTGGAATTCCAACAGGATGGGGAATGACTTTTCCTAACGTTCAGAGAGAAGGCTGTCATAACGATGAAACTCAGATCAGGCAAAAATTCACATACCCATGTCGATCCAAAAGGCTCTGATTCCCGGGACGCTCTTCAATGTGAGGGGTTTATAGACCCAAGGGTCTTTTTTATCCTGTCCATCATAGCCCTTGGTCTGCCTAATATAGTTTTTTCCGGCAAATTCTGGTTTCAGACCCTTCATATGATGAAGTGGTTCTTCGCCATGATACCCATAGCTGTTCTGGCCATCCTTGCAGGATACAGGCTTTTTCGGCACGGGAACAGGAAGAATTCCTTCAGGGTGGATGTTTTCGGATGGATCTGGCTACTGCTCCTTCTTTATGTTACTGCCCAGCCCTTGTGGACCGAGATACGTTCCCTTCCCACCTTTTTGAGGGAATGGTTCTTTTTCGCCACCCTCTGGTGTTTCTATGTTCTGTGTTATAACAACTTTCAGGGCAAGTGGCTGAGGGTACTTTTCTGGATAGCTGCTGCCAATGCAGTATTTAATGTGATCTTTGCGGAATTGCAGTTTGCAGGGTTGAACGGTCCCTTTCCTTTCATCCTTCCTACGCCAGGTCATTATATAGGAAATACCGGTCAGCAGAACATGTTCGGGTTCTGGCTCGCCATATGCGGCCTGAACCTTGTTGGCCTTTTTGGTTTTCTGCGAGAGCGGAAAGATAACGTACTTTCTTCCAGGGGTCCTGCAGAACTGCTTCCCGAGCTTTTATGTCTTGTCTTTCTCTTTATTATCGGCTGGGGTCTATGGGGTAGTACCAGCAGGTCTTCCATACTTTCCCTGGCATGTGGCATCCTGTTCATGGTGTTAACAGTGGTAAGGGTCCCTGGCAGGCTATCGTTGAAACGGGTATTCATAGCCATATTGATCCTCATCCTCGCCCTGTCATCCAGTATCCTTTTCAATTCCCAGAGAATGCAGAGGACCCTCACTAAAACAGTGGAAATAGTAAAGAATTACCGTTCAATCGGTAAAAGGGACAGCATATGGATGACATCATGGACCATGTTCAGGATGCAGCCTGTTTCGGGTGTTGGTCTCGGGCAGTACAAATGGCATTACCTTGACGCCCAGAAAGAGATGCTGAAGGATTACCCGGAAAAGGACTGGAAATATACCTACTGGGCTCATAATGAATATCTGCAGTGGTTCTGTGAAGCCGGGCTGCTCCCGGGACTTATCCTGATCTTCATGGCCTTCTGGTGGCTCTGGAATTTCATCAGGTCCCTGGTAATGAAAAAAAATATTTCCAGTGAGGCCATATGGGCATGTTCCCTGCTTTTCCTCATATGGTTCAATGCTTTATGGACCAGGCCCTTCCACAGGATAGAGGATGCCTTGTGGATGTCCCTGGCCTTTGCCATAGCCAACAGGGAAATATTGCCCGTGGAATTTGAATGGACAAAGGTGCGCAGGAATTATCTTTACAGG
>JAFGMB010000263.1 GCA_016927765.1 Synergistales bacterium | reverse complement strand
GTAGCCATGGAACCCCCGTCCGCGAACTGGCTCATACCGTATACATTGGGTGTCATGACCCAGTCGAAGGCATCGATAAAATCACTCATGAACCAGTTATAGACATAGTTAGGATGTACTTCACAAAGGAGAAGATAATTGCCCAGTACCATGAGCCTTTCGATGTGGTGGGTATAGGCATACTGACGCACTTTACCCACAACATGATCAACTGGATCAACCCCCGTGCGGCCTTTCAGAAACTTTTCCGGGAGGGGCCTGGTGTGTTCCCAGAAGTTTGAATTTCTCATCCTTACCCCATCCCGATGATAAAGGAGCCTCATGAATTCTCGCCAACCCACTATCTGTCTCAGAAACCCTTCGGCTGAATTGATTGGAACAGAACCTTTCTGAAAAACCTTAAGTACCCTCTCGACAATTTCAAGGGGAGTCAGGAGTCCCGTGTTAAGAGAAGAGGACAGCATGGAATGAAAAAGAAAGGGCCTTTCGGTATCCATGGCGTCCTCATAGTCCCCGAAGGAAGGCAGTTTCTGTTCAAGGAAATGATCCAGCATTTCCAAAGCCTGAAGACGGGAAAGGGGGAACAGGAAATTCTGTGTGTCTCCGGGATGATCCGGAAAGTTCACTTCCACCTGCCCTGCAATTTCATTGATCCAGGAAGGGTATTCTAATTCAGGCAATGATGGGACCCTGGTGCCCCTGGGAAGTTTTTTCCTGTTCGCCGGGTCGAAGCTCCATTTCCCTCCAAGGGGATTTCCCCTTCTGTCCAAGAGTAGATCGAACTGTTTCCTCATCATGATATAAAAACTCGTCATGGAATAACGGCCGGCCCTCAATGGAATTTCAATTTCATCAGCGTCACTTATGAGGAAGGATGGGTTAGGAAGAAAAGTGACAGGCAGCTGGTTTATCCTGGAGGCCCTGATAAGTCTTTTTTCAAGGATGAGATCTTCCGGAGAGAGGGTGAACAATTCCTTTATGCCCTGGCCAGATAATCTCTGAAAAAGAGATTCCAGAACGGCTCTTTTTCTTTCATAGGGGATCCTTGTGACCTGGTAACCTCTTTTTTTCAGGTCTTCCTCGAAAATGGCCATGGAAGCAAGGTGAAGAAGGATCTTCTTTTTGTGAAAGGGACAGAAATAATTCCAGTCTCCAAAGTACAACTGGTGTTCCATGAGCAGGACCCTCCTGCCTGGCAGAAGACCTGGGTGATCTTGAAACAGTTGGGTCGGAAATATGAGCAATACCTGTTCCGATGGTGGAGCCTTTACATGTGCCGGCAATGGGCCCATCCTCCCGTTAAGCTATCAGCGTAATGATGTACTTCATTATTTTATCCCTTTCGTTGAAAGACTGTCATCCTGTTTTCCTTACATTTCAATCGACCCAGGGTCCTGGAACAGGAAATATGATAAAGTCAGAGGAGTTACCGAAAGAGTAGAAGGAGCGGAAAAAGGGGTGTTATTTATGGGAAAATACGAGGCGTTCGCTCAGATGATAAGGGGCTCCTGTAACCTTGTGGTATTCACCGGGGCCGGAATGAGCACTGAATCAGGGCTTCCGGATTTCCGTTCGGATCAGGGGATATGGAAGGGAGCAGACCCTTCCCAGCTGGCTTCTGTAGAGGCCATGGAAAGAGGCGAAGAAGAATTCTTCGAGTTTTACCGGACCAGGATAAGGGCACTTTTGGGAGTATCTCCGAATGAAGGTCACATGATACTGGTGGATTGGGAGAAAAAGAGGATCCTGAAGGGGATCATTACCCAGAACGTTGATGGACTCCACCAGAGAGCCGGGTCAAAAAGGGTTGCTGAACTTCATGGCAACCTGAGGGAAGTATCATGCAGAAAGTGCAGGTCTATTTTTCCCAACACCCTTTTCCTGGAAGGGGAAAAGTGCCCCCATTGCGGGGGAAATCTAAGGCCCTCGGTGGTTCTATTCGGGGAAATGCTCCCCATGAGAGCATTGCAGGAAGCCCAGGATATGGCAGATGAATGTGATCTTTTCGTGGTACTTGGATCTTCCCTGCAGGTATCACCTGCAAACTGGTTCCCAAGGGAAGCGAGATCAAGGGGAGCCGGACTGGTGATCGTCAATATTATGGAAACGCCTCTGGATGCAATGGCTGACCTGCTGTTTCATGAACCTATCGGCCAGGTCCTTAAAGGAGTGGATGAATATCTTAACTGAGGACCCTTTGTTCAATCATATTATTCACCTATCGGAGAGGGGGTATTCATTCTGAACGAATTGACTTGCCTGTTAAGTAATGATATAAAGACCCAAATGACTTTATCCCGGAGATGGCAATGAACAGAAATTTCCTTACTGCCGTATATTTTGAGATCGTAATTTATCTAAGCGTGGGACCTCCTTTGGAGTCCGACGTTTAGATGCGTTGGATCTTTCAGAGGCCGGGTCCCCACAAGAGGGGACCCGGTTTTTTTTGACGAATGAAAGGAGGGATCAAAGGCACAAAACCAGGTATGATGCGGTAAAGCAAAACAGCAGCGAACTCAGTGAAATTGATAAAATTACGAGAGTAGAATGGAGGAGAATATAGTGGAAGCCCTTACAGCAGTACTTGTCATAGCGGTGATCTTTGCCATTGGAGATTTTGTCGCCAGTAAGACGAAGGCTATATGTTCCATGATCTTCGTTTCAGGTCTTATTTTCCTGGTAGGGTTCTGGTATTTTATTCCGAAAACACTTTTTGCAGATTCCCAGCTCATCCAGGTAGGGATCCTTTCAATACCTATTCTTCTGGTTTACATGGGTACCCTTATGAAACTCAAGGACCTCAGGGAAGAATGGAAGACAGTCCTCATAGCCTTCGGGGCTGTTGTAGCTGTAGGGATCTCCATGCTTATCGTGGCAAGCCCATTGATCGGTAAGCAATTCGCCATAGCGGGTGCAGGTCCTATCTCTGGTGGTGTGGTGGCTACATTCATGGTAAATGAGGCAGCCACGGCAAAGGGTCTGGATGATGTTGCCGTTTTCGCTACTTTGCTTCTCGTGCTCCAGACTTTTGTGGGGTTGCCCATAGCATCCATAGGGCTTTCCATGGAAGCGAAAAAGCTTCGTGCCCAGTTCAGGGCAGGAGAAAGTGGCCATGCAAAAGGTTCTGTCCCAGCAGTGGACCCCGAAAAACCAACATGGAAGATCTTTCCCCCGTTGCCTAAACAGTTGCAGACGCCCTTTATCCTGCTAATGAAAACCGTCCTGGTAGGCTGGCTGGCCTTTGAGGCGGCAAAGCTTACAGGGGGAGTGGTCAACAAATACATCCTCTGCCTGATCTTCGGGATGCTCTTTTACGAGACAGGATTTCTTGAGCACAAGATAATGGACAAGGCTACAGGCACGGGGTTCCTTCTCTTTCCCCTGATGGTCATCATTTTCCTCAACCTGCCAAAGGCAACCCCGGATATGGTTTTAAAGCTGATCTCTCCAATCGTTATCTCCTTCGCCATCTCTGTGGTGGGCATAGCCCTGTTCACCTTTGTGCTTGGTAAAGTATGCAAATATTCCTGGTCCCTCTCGATGGCAATTGGTGTTACCTGCATGTTCGGTTTTCCCGGAACCTATATAGTATCCAATGAAGTATGCCATGCAATTGGGGAAACATCTGAGGAAAAGGAGTTCCTCCTGAGCCGGATACTTCCAAAGATGCTGGTCGCAGGCTTTACAACTGTAACTATTGCCTCGGTGGTCCTGGCAGGTGTCCTGGTCAAGTATATTTAACCCGTTTCGGAGAGGATATTCAAAATGAAAAAAAGAAGGCTTTTCAGGGGAGCGACCCTGATAGATGGGACCGGCGCAGAACCGTTGAAGAATTCCTTCCTTCTCGTGGAGGGAGGAAGGATCGAGGCTTCAGGAATGGAAGGAAGAGATGAGCTTCCGGATTTTGACGAGTTAGTGGACCTTTCGGGGAAATACCTTATACCTGGTCTTATGAACTGCCATACTCACGTGGTAATGGACCCGGTACCCGACATGCAGGCTTTTGCAAGGGAACAGACACCGGTAACCTTTGCAGTGAGGGGTGTCAGGAATCTGCAGACCCTACTCCGTTCCGGAACGACCTTCATCCGGGATATGGGAGCGCCTTATGCTGTTGACCTGGGCCTGAAAAAATGCATGGGGGAAGGGTTGTTCCAGGGTCCTGAAATGTACTGCTCCGCAAGGATGATCACC
>JAFGMB010000262.1 GCA_016927765.1 Synergistales bacterium | reverse complement strand
TTTTTCCGGGCTGCTCATCCGGTACATCTTATTTCCTTTATTGATGTCAGGAAAAACCCTGGTGAATTCTATAGAAAGCTCAACCTCAAATGACAGGGCATAAACTTCCGGAAGAAAATACTCTCTGGACCAGGGATCAATTCCTGAACCATTGAAGCGAACAGTTTCGCCTGTAACTGATTCTTTTTGCCCTTGTGTCATTTATTGATAGCCATTATTATTACCGGGTAAAACTCTCCGAGCCGTATCTCCTAAAGGAAACAAGTATCCCATGGGGGAAGGCCAAAGGGTATCCCTGGAAACGGGGGTGCCTCCCGTATTTGGAAAGGAGGATCAATGTTGACTTGTTGATAACTCCTTCCCTGACCCGGGGGGAGTTATTTTTTTGGAGGAGTGGTGGATATGCGTAAGCTGGGGATCTCTTTACTTGTACTGGTAATGGCGTTCATTTTATTAGGTGGTAACGCAGGGATAGGACTTTGTGTCGAGGAAGAACCCCTGCTCATATACTGTGGCGCGGGGCTCATGAAACCCATGGATGAGCTTTCCCCAATGTTCCAGGAAAAACATGATTGCCAGGTGAGGATGGTCTATGCAGGTTCGGGAGAGCTTTTCGGAATGATAGCCACAAGGCAGAACGGAGACGTCTATATTCCCGGGGCCGAAAAATATACAAAAGATGCCCTTGAAAAGGGAATGGTGGTTGAAAAGGGTACGAAGATCATCTGCTACCATGTTCCGGTCATACTGACACCAAAGGGCAACCCGGGCAACATCACCTGTATCGAGGACCTGGCCAAAGAGGGATTGAGGCTTGCATTGGCAGACCCCAAGGCAGCAGCTATAGGGAAGACAGGAGACCAGGTACTTGCCAGGAACGGCATCAGTGAAGCTGTCGAAAAGAATGTGATCGCTCGCCCAGTGACAGCGAACCAGATCCTTCTTTACGTTGCTACTGGAGAGGTAGATGGAGCCATCGCCTGGGAGGACCAGTCCACCTGGGCCCAGTCAAAAGGTAAAGTGGAGATCATCCATATAGAACCTGCGAAGAACATTATCAAGACCATACCGGCTTCAGTGGTGTCCTATTCGAAGAGACCCGAGATGGCTGAAGAATTCATAGAGTTCATCACTTCGGAGGAAGGCAGGGAAATATGGGAAAAATGGGGATTCCCACTGGAGAAGCCTCTTTAGTATGGGAAACAGGATATTCAGGGCAGCCCTGGGAGGAGTGACTGTTCTTTTTTCCGGGCTGCTCATCTGGTCTATTCTTTCACTGGTATTAATGCCCGAGAGAGCTGAAGTGGTGGAGAGTGCTCTGTCTGAAGAGATGATCTACAGTGTGAAATTATCCCTTCTCACGAGTTTACTTTCCGTCTTCATCGTTATGATCCTTGCCGTATCTGTTGGTTATGTCCTTGCAAGGTTCCATTTTCCGGGGCACCATCTTCTAAGGACCATCGTGGATCTTCCCATGGCTTTCCCCGAGCTTGTTCTGGGTTTGTGCCTTCTCCTTCTATTCGGTCATGGCCCTTTCGGTGACTGGCTTAAGGGCATGGGTATACATGTAGTGTTCAGCAAATGGGCGATCGTGGTGGCCCAGGTATTCACCGCGGCTCCCTATGCCATAAGGGTGGTTTACGGGACTTTCAGGGGTATCAGCACCAGGTATGAACTGGTGGCCAGGAGCCTTGGATGCAACCAGTTGAAGGCTTTTTACAGGGTTTCCGTGCCCATGGCCAAGGGAGGCCTTTTTGCTGCAGCAGTAATAGCTTTTGCACGATGTATGGGCTGTTTCGGAACTGTCCTTATCCTTGCCGGAGGTACAAGGATGTATACCGAGACCCTTCCGATCACCCTTTACCTGAACATTTCCTACGGAAATCTTGCCATGGCCATGACCTCAGGGATTATCCTGATCACCATTTCTCTTGGTGCCATCATTGTTTTCGAATTGCTAAACAAGGAAGTGGTGCTCTGATGGATATCCTTTCCGTAAAAGGCCTTTCCGTTGATCTTGGTGAATTTTCACTCAAGGATGTATCCTTCGGCGTACCGGAGGGATCATACTGCTGTCTTCTGGGTGCTTCAGGGGCAGGAAAAAGCGTTCTCCTTGAAACTATCATGGGAGGTTTTAGACCCAGGGAAGGAAGGGTCTATCTCAGGGGCAGGGATGTTACCCAATGGCCGCCGGAAAAACGAAAACTAGGTATCGTCTACCAGGATTACATGCTTTTCCCTCATCTGGATGTTTTCAGGAACATATCCTTTGGATTGAAAGACACCGGTCTTTCGAAGAAAGAAGTACAGGAAAAAGTGCTCCCCATAGCGGTAAGCCTTCATATAGACGGTCTTCTCCAGAGAGATATTTCCACCCTTTCTGGCGGTGAACAACAGAGAGTGGCACTGGCCAGGGCTTTGATCACCAAACCCGAGATCCTGCTCATGGACGAAGCCTTCAGTGCCCTGGACCTTTCGTCCCGGGAGAGAATGCGTCAGCTGGTAAGATCCATCGTTACCGACCTGGGTATCACCGTTCTT
>JAFGMB010000035.1 GCA_016927765.1 Synergistales bacterium | reverse complement strand
CGGTTATGTCAAAAACCCTTTGCGTGTCAGCTTTGATTATCCCCTGATAGAGGGTATTATCTGCAGTAGACAACTTCACCCAACAGTCTCTTGTCATCATAAGGGTGAGCTTTGCAGGTGCTGGAGGTAGATCCTGAGATACTACCCGGTTCTCATTCTTATCGGGTGAAGATACGAAGGGTCCTTCATTTTCCAATGTTAAAGGCACTGCTTCAAGGTCCTTTGAAACAGTTGGCTCGCCAACTACCTCCCCAGTTGGTGAGAGACCCCCGGAAAGAGCTGCCTTTTCATTCTGGTCCGGGCTGACTGAAGCCACGATTCTGCCGGGATCGTCATTAACACCCACTGGGGTATCCTGTTCATAAGGGCCAGACAGTTTTTCTTCAACTGAGGGGGCGGCTTCCTCTATTGTGCTGGAATTCTCAGTTATCAACATCGCCCTCTCCCGGTTGCCCCAAATGGATGCTCCATACCAGGCAAGACCTGCGATCAGTATCAGCAGTAGAACTATGATCCAGAGCCTGGAAGAATGCTTGAAACCTCTTGCCGGAGGTGTGAAATTTCCAAGAATCAGCTCGGAAGTATCGACTATCTCCTCCGAATACAGATATGGTTTAAACTGGGGCCACATGTCCTCTGCCTCAAGGAACGCAAGGTAGGATTTCACAAAACCGCGAATATAGACCCCGCTTGGAAACTGTTCGTAATTACCCTCCTCTATTCCCTCGAGGAAATGTGATCTTATCTTGGTAATTTCTGTTACATCCTCGATACTGAGTCCTTTCTCTTCCCTGATCCTTTGAACTTCCTTTCCCAAGTCAGCTAATGCTTTAGTTCTGTCTTTCATGGGATCCTTCCTCCTTAAGCATGAGGCGCATGTTACGGATCGTCCCGGCAGGGTCAGGAGTTGAGAAAATACCATTTCCCATAACGATCACATCTGTTCCGGAAGACACTATCTGCATAAGGTTATCGGAACCGATCCCACCATCCATCTCGATGAGAAAATCAAGATCTTCGGCTTCCCTCCATTGACAAAGCCTGATAGCCTTATCCAGGGTGTAAGGGATAAACTCCTGTCCGCCGAAACCCGGATTCACAGACATGACAAGAACGAGATCGACCAGTGGCAAAACAGGTCTGATAAGCTCAACAGGTGATGATGGATTGAGAGAAACACCAGCCCTGCATCCTGACTCCCGTATTTTGCGCAATAAACCATCAAGATGATGTGTTGCTTCCACATGCACGGTGAGAAAAGATGAACCTGCCTTGACAAAAGGTGTTATAAAATCCTCAGGCGGCTCAACCATCAGATGTACATCAAGAATTTCCCGGCTATATCGTTTTCTCAAAGCAGATACGATGGAGGGACCATAGGAAAGATTGGGAACAAAGTGGCCATCCATCACATCCACATGTATCCAGTCAAACTCATTTTCCAGCCTGTCTATGGAATTTTCGATACCCAGGGGATCAGCTGCTAATATGGACGGAGCTATAAGGATCGGCCTTGTTCTTTTCATCTGTATTTGTCCTGCCATACAAATTCACCACCAAGAAAGATAGTGACAACTCCCTGCTGCAGATAACTCTCATTAAGAGAGATATATTCTCCTCCATTTACCGGCCTGTCAAGGATGACTCGTGTTCCCGAGGCATCGATCATTTCAATTTTCAGTTGCATTGGCTTTACCAGAGGAGGGACCTGATACCTTATCTTGGCAGTTTTCTTTTCTCCAACTGGTTCCTGAGCAGAAGGTTGTTCCGGGGTCAGACCCGGGACAGAAACTCCAGTTGCTGTTTCCCCTTCCTGTGATGTTCCCTCTACGGGTTTAACAGTTTTCTGTCCTTCTGAAGGGATCTTCCCGGCCATCCCAGGCATAGTGACCTGGACATTGGGGGAAGGAGCTTCCGCGGGAACCTGTGCCGGGGTTTCAGGTCGCTCCAATGTGGCCACCTTGAGAGAAACCCCTGAATTTTGTGAAAGTGCCGTTCCCGGTCTCGGTGACATGTCCATGACCATTCCCGGAGGAGTATTCTGGGTATACAAGTACTCTACTCCAGAGACATTTAACCCGCTTTCCAGAACCATCTTTCTGGCCACTGCTTCTGTCCTCTGCAAAACATCCGGGACCTGGACCATTCCATCACTTCGTAGGGTTCCCAGGCTTATCATAAGATCTATCCTGGAGTTCTCAGCCAGGGTCAGTGGGGCGGAGGGCTTCTGAGCTATCACGATACCAGCCGCTTTTTCAGGATCCGGGATCTTAACTATATCACCCACCTGAAAGCCTGAATCCTGAAGTTTCTGGACAGCCTGCTCCTGTTCCAGTCCTCGAACATCAGGGAGAGATATCTTGTGCCCACCTTTGCTTACTTTAAGGATCACCACTGTGTTCTTGCCGATCCTGGTTCCTGCCTCAGGCCATTGTGACAAGACCATCCCATCAGGAAGGGTGGATTCAACCTGTTCTATTCTGGCCTGTAAACCCATTTTTTCTATCTCTTCCACTGCCTGGAAAATAGTGATTCCTTTCATAGGAGGTATGGCAGCAGACCGGCCACCCCAGAATATGGTGTGGATGATCATAACACCAGAAGCCACCAGTACAAGAAGAACAAGGACCATGGACCATTTAAAGATATTTTTCATCAGAGTTTCCTCCCTTGTAACCTAATCTCTCTTCTGGACCACTGCGATAAAGAAACCATCCAGCCAAGGCAATTCAGGCCATGTATATATACCATATGGTACACCTTTTCGTATGTAAGGGTTATCAAGAGGTACCGGAATTTCTTTTATGGAAGACCTGTTCCCGAGAAGCCTACCGATAACATTCTCATTTTCTTCTTTAAGAAGACTACATGTAGAGTAGACTACAATGCCTCCAGGTGCAACTATATTACAGGCTTTTTCCAATAAATTCCTTTGAAGCGCAGAAAGTTCCAATGCCCCGGATACAGATAATTTCCACTTGGATTCCGGATGTCTTGGCCATGTACCGCTACCGCTACAGGGGGCATCCACCAGGACCAGGGAAGGAGAGATTTCAGGAACCATAGCCAGGGAATTTCCCTGACGGATGGTAACCCTTCCAGACACTCCCAAACGAGTAAATTCCTTCTGAGCTGAGAAGAGCCTACCGGGAGAAATATCCCATGCCTCAACCAGCGCTCGAGGGAGTAGTTTCAATATCTGTCCTGTCTTGATACCCCTTCCTGCACACATATCAAGTATCCGGCCATTCCTGTAAAGATCTGCCACCACATTACCCACCATCATAGAGGACTCGCTTTGAGGTGTGATAATACCACTCTCATAACCCGGGAGAGAAGGCGGGTAGGCCGAAGAAGCAAGCCTTATGGATGAAGGCAAAAGATCTGACTTCCAGCAACGGTAACCCCTTACCCGCAGATGCTCTATCGTCCTTTCAGGGACACTCCCGTTATCTGATCTTAGAGAAAGGTAGGGCCTGATCCTTTGACACTTAAGAAGTCTCTGCAACTCCGAAGGGCTTCTTCCCTTTGACAACTCTGGGAGCAGGGAAAGGGGTACTCCATGGATCAGAGATTGACATTTCCATGTTGTTTTTTTCAGGGTTTCCTGGTAGATCTTTCTCCCGGAATTGGAAAATCTTCTCAAAACAGCATTCACAAGTCTCGAGGAACGGGAATAGCCCTCTTCTTTGATGCACTGTACAAGAGCGTTCACAATTACTTCATCTGGAAGACCTGATACATCCAGGATCCCAGCAGCTCCCAATAATAATGTATGTTTAACCACAGGTTCCAGTTTCCTGAAAGGTGTTTTCAGGTAGAACTTCAGGAGATATTCCCATAATTCCTTTCT
>JAFGMB010000261.1 GCA_016927765.1 Synergistales bacterium | reverse complement strand
TACACCCCGAACCTGAGCTTCGAGCTTGTCTATGACAATGTTGATTATGGCAATGGGTGGTTCGGTAACCCCACTTTCGATCCTGTCGACGACAGCCTGATCCGCCTCCGCACTCACATCAGCTTTTAGCTACAGCTGCTGTTAAGGGGCAGCCTCTTTGAGGCTGCCCCTTTTTGCATTGCCGGTCCAGCTCTTCCAGTGACAAACATTCATCCATTGCCCAATACTTGCACTCCCCCTGGTAGATATCCTTCCGGGTAATGGTATTATGTCCTGAAGGCAGATCAGTTTAAGATCAAGCCATCTCACTTTCCGATAAGGAGGCTTCATCCATGTGCCGTATCCTTCTTGGCAACAGGCAGGGAATCCATCAACTGATCACAGATCTCAGGTCCTTTCCACAAGGCCCGACGCTGGCCAGCTATCTCCATGACCTGGAACTGAGGGATGGCGGTAACGGAAACGGACTGGCACTGTTAAAGGGGGGAGAACTGATCTTCTTGAAAAAAGGGGTTCGTTATTCCGTGGAAGATATCTCCGGGGAGATCCTTTCCAGGACCGATTACGACTGGTTGCTCTTTCACACCCGTGAAGCCAGCATCGGCAACATAAGCGATGAAAACTGCCATCCCTATCTGGCAGGTGGGAAACATACGCTTGTAATGGCAATGAACGGAAATGAAACCCATCTGCACGGACTGAGCAGGATACTGGGGGAAAAGACCGACAGCGAATTCATAACAAGAATGATAGTCGACATGGATCTTCCCATGCCCCTGTGTCTTTCCTGTTTTCAATCCAACACAGCGGGGTTTTACGATGGCAAACCCTTCCTTAGCAAGGGGGATAGGCAACTCATGAAATACAGCAAGGACGAGGGGCTCGTATTCGCAAGTGATTTCCCCTTCGGACTGGATAACCTGGAAAAGTTGCCTGAAAGGTACTGCTGGTTCAACGGGGAGGAAAGGATCTTCTGATCCTTCCCCTATACCCGCTTCCCCATCGAGATTTTTTATCCGGCCTTCAATAGTGTCCTGGCCAAAGGAATAGCTTACTTGCCTTTTCTTATCCCTGTCCCACCTATTACGCTTTTCAGGTCAAGGAGAAAGACAAAGCCATTGTGCTTTTCAGCTTCATGGAGGATCATATCGTAATCCCTGCGGTCACAGACGACCTTGAGAACAAGTCTCTCTCCTTCCTTGCCCTCGCCATGAAGGACAGTAGTGCCATATCCCTTTTCCCTCAAGGATTCAACGAGCTCTTTTCCTGCCGCTGGGTCAGACATGATCACCTCTACTAGGACATGTCCCTTCATTATCTTTTCATCGAAATAGGAACCCACGAAGTTTCCTGAAGCAAAGCCGGCGGCATAGGCCATGATATTGAAGATGTTGTCCAGGCCACCAGCCTTCAAGACATAGGTCAACGAGAACATGTAGATCATTATCTCGAAAAAGCCCACAAAGGCCGCGTTAAGCCTCTTTCCTTTTACCAGCAACAGGACCCTGAAAGTTGCCATGGATACGTCACAGACCCTTGCAAAAAAGATCAACCACAGGGATATCAATAATTCAACAGACAATTTGACCCTCCAGCGTATACACTAAAATTGAGAACAGAGTGGATAGATAGATATATTACATTTGTCCTTTTCCGTCAAAGGCCTTGATAAGGGATGGAACAACATGGATAATATCCAGGGTTGGAAAAGCCTCAGTTCCTCTGTTTTTCGAATCTTTTCATCAGTATCCACTATCAACAGGGAGAAGATCAAATGAAACAAGGAAAAAAAGAAAGGGTCATCCTAACAGGCCCGATCCTTATGGCAACCCTCAGCCCTTCCATGGGTTCGGAGGGACTGAAACTGGTCGGAGCAAGGTGGGGTTCCTCAGGCTACAGGATCCACTTTATGGAAGGGGATTCTTCCGCAGAGGCTATCGGCTCATTTCTCGAAGAAATACGTCCGGTGCTGATAGCGCTTTCCTGCAATTCTTCGAGAGCTTTGGAGGAATTGGAAAGGCTCTTTCTCGAAACCATGATACCTCATTCCACTCCGGTCATACTTGGAGGCATATACGCCACCCCCTTTCTGGCAAAGGAGATCAGAAAAAAATACCACGGCCTCACATATTACTCCAGGAACCTTGAAGGAGCTGAAACCGTTCTCGAAAGAGCCTTGAGGAACGATCCTCCGGATCCTCCCATTGAAGGTCGGGGTATCTTGTTATCTCCCAAAGGAGAACTGGGAGGTATCGCTTTGAGAAAGGACCTGGTATTTTTCTCGGCCCCCCTTTCCCTGATCAGTTTTACTGATATTCCAAGGCTGGGATGCGGAGATTGTCCCGGGAACAGGGATCTTACCTGCCCTCTTGCACAGGGATATGCGAAAGAAAAGGGGCTGGAAGCAAGTCGCACTTTCATCAATTCTTTTTCTGAGGCTCTTCTGATCTGCGCACCTGCAATTGGAATGAACCATCTCCCGGAAAAACGTCACCTGTGCCTTGATGCCTGGGAAACCCTCCTTGAAATTGAAGCCCTTCTGAAGGGAGCCTGGGACAGGGTCTTCTCTTATAAATTTCCCGTGAAGTGCCCCTTCTGTCTTCCCGAAGAATGCCTGATGCCCCTTGGCTCATGCAGGCATCCCGACCTTTTGAGGCCTTTACACGAAGAGTTCAACGTAGACATGGGTACCACCATCCACAATATAGCCGGGGACAGGGAAAGGATCGAGATGTACTCCCTTGTGCTCCTGGGGGAATGATCATGCCCTGATGGGACAATTACAGATGAGAGAACCTCTCATCTGCCTCTCTGGGGTCCTCAGGTGCATGGGGGGGCATTTGAAAGGGCCTGGCCTGACCCCTGACGTTCTGAGGACCTTCCCGGAAGGGCAGGAGATACTTCTCCTCCTCCCCAGGACTTGGGAGCACTGAAGAAAGCGCCATTGGTCCAGTCGAAAATATATCTTCCCCCACCATCTACAATTCGGCCTTCACGGTCTAAATGGATAAGAAGCTCCTCCATATCTTTCCTGGAAATACTCTTCCTCTCTTTGCCTGGATCCAATCTTGAGACCCCGAGAGGGAGGACCTCTCCCTCAAGGGCAGCTCAGGTGAACTCACCCTGGAAAACAGAAAATATCCCCCTTGAGGTTGAGAATGCTCCATACAAGACGCTGCCTTTCTCTTCCCCCACACGATCGAGCACGACCTGGAACTCCGGATTCTGCCATAAACCCTGCACTATATCCCCGGCAACCCCGAGAGACTGGGGAGTTTTTATCTCACATAGAAGGCTCAGTGAAGCCAGGGATGCCTGGATAATTACCAGTTGCCTCGGCAGGCCGGGATCTCCACCGTGAGCATAGCCAGGAATAAAACCACTGACCTGGGACAGGTCTTCATAGAAATAATCACCCTTGTCATTCTGAAGCAGCGATAAAGCATAAGATACTCTTTCGAGGGCAGTCCCTTGACTCCATAATAGTGACCATTTTTCAGATTCATCCATTTGGGGAACCTTTTGAACAAGCTCATCCCGCCATTCATTGCGCGTTTCAGATCTCATAAGGAAGTAAATATAGGTATCATCATCACCATGGACAGTAGGGATAATGAGGGCCAGACAAAAAAACATCGTAATACCAGCGGTAATACACAATTTCTTATTAACTAACATGATCATATGACTCCTTTTGTTCTTCTGTTCATAGTTTTATTATACTATTATGATAAAGCAAAAAATATTACTGATCATAGCTAATTTACCAAAAGGCTGCAAAAAAAATGAAACCCTGTCAATGACCGGGTTTCATTGAACATTACAATTGATATCTGTAAAAGGGAAGGAACCCCTTCCCTATAATCCACCTCAGCCACCACAGTCTCCACCGGCTTCAGTGCCTCCATCAGAAGAGCTGTCGGAAGTATTACCGGATACCGAAGTCAACCTGGCGATCTTTCCTGAATACCATTCCCAACCGTATGATCCATTCGTAAAGGAGATCCTCCCATTACTGTCCAGGGGGATCACCTCACCTTGAATTACATTGTTATCCTGGCTTCCCACTGCTACGACATCAAAAAGTCCCGTTTTGAAAGAGGGAAATTCAACCTTTCCCTGGTACAGCCGGTATAATTCCCGGGACTGGGTGAAAAGGGAGTTAAGTTCCGAATACTCCTGGGGATCCATGGTTTCCAGGGCCAATTTAAGATCATAGGCATTCTTCAGACCCTGAAAAATTGACTGTGCAAGCCACAAGGATGATGGCTCGTTCATTTCCACCAATGCGGGGATGGCTAAGAGTGAAGCTTCCATAGCCAGAACCTGTTTGGGAAGCATTACTGCAGCTCCTTTTCCTTCAGGTACCGGGACAAAACCTTCAATTAAATGGAGCTGTGGAATATCTCCCCCGGGAATCATTGCATCCAGAAGTGAGATGGCTCTGGAGGCTCTTTTCTCCGGAGACGTATCCTTCCAGAGTTCATTGCGTAAACTAAGCACATCCTGGAAATCTACCGATTCCAGAAGTTCCTGGTAAAGACCTGGGGCTTCATCTTTTTTCATATAGAAATCGAGATATCCTTCATCACCTGGATTGAGTCTCTATAATGCTGTAAATTTCACTGAGCTAAAGTGTGATGGGATGAAAGGATAGAAAAAAGCCATCGGTTTTCGGTT
>JAFGMB010000260.1 GCA_016927765.1 Synergistales bacterium | reverse complement strand
GAGGAGATGGGACTTGAAGAGGGGCTCATTGAAATTCTCAGCCGCTCTGAGCGGAAACTATCTATCTCTATACCTGTAGAGATGGATGATGGTACTATCAGGGTTTTCGATGGTTTTCGCGTTCAGCATTCCACGGCCCTTGGTCCATCCAAGGGTGGAGTGCGTTTCCATCCCAATGTGTGTCTTGATGAGTGTGAAGCCCTTGCTATGATGATGACTTGGAAATGCTCTCTTGCCGGGATACCTTACGGGGGAGGTAAGGGTGGCGTATGCTGTGAGCCCCTTGAACTTTCCAAGAAAGAAAAAGAAAGGATTTCCAGAACCTGGGCTGCAAGAGTCGAGCCTCTTGTAGGGGCCTGGACGGATGTTCCTGCTCCCGACGTCAACACCGGTGGACCTGAAATGGTCTGGTTTATGGACACCATCAGCAAAATGCGCAACAGACTTGAACCAGCTATATTTACCGGAAAACCCATTCCACTTTGGGGTTCCAAGGGCCGTACTGCTGCAACAGGTTACGGAGTTGCTACCTGTGGCCTTGAACTCATGAAATCAGTGGGACATTCCCCTGAGGGCGCAACAGTCTCCATTCAGGGTTTCGGCAATGTGGGGACCTATGCGGGACTGACTTTTGTCGATGCCGGGTGCAAAGTCGTAGCTATAAGCGATATCACCGGAACCTATTACCATAAGGATGGCCTGGATATCAGGAAAGCTGTAGATCATGTACAGAACGTACATCCAAAGCATCTCCTTGAAGGTTTCGAACAGGACGGAATGGAAAAGCTTGATCTGAATGACATTCTTTATCTGGATGTTGACATGTTCATCCCTGCCGCACTTGAGGGTGTTGTCAGCAAGGATAATGCCGACAAGATCAATGCCAAATATATCGTGGAAGCTGCAAATGGACCTATCACTGCTGATGCAGATGCTATCCTGGTTGAAAAAGGCGTGCTTATTGTTCCTGATTTCCTTGCCAATGCTGGTGGAGTTATCGGATCCTATTTTGAATGGGCACAGGACCTTGGCGGCTACTTCTGGACCGAGGAAGAGTACAATGAACGTCTCATCCGTATCATGAAAGAGAACTTTGAACGGGTCTGGGCATATGGGAAAGATAAGGGGATAGCCATGCGCAAGGCTGCTTTCATGGTTGCCATCGAGAGAGTTGCAGAAGCACACAGAATGAGAGGGATATTCCTTTAAGTTCTGATATGGCAGTGAAAGCCTGAAAATGCAGAGAGGTGAGGTCTTGTGACCTCACCTCTTTTTTTTAAAAGGCTGAAAGAAAAGAATTCACATTGATATTCCAGCCTGGACAATTGAGGAATGAAATTGATGGGAAACCTACCAGAGGGCCGGATTGTGTGCGGACTCTTTGAAGTGTTCCACAGGGCCTTCATTCTTTCCTTGTCCGGATGTTGTTGTTTGAGGGGAGTTGACTACTACATTTCCCCTGTTATTCCTGCCATCGGTATAGACCGAAAAACTGCCAGAATAGACCCTCACGGCAGTGTCAGGACCAAGAACGTAGGGTTGCCCTTCAAAGAACTTTTCGTCAAAAAGGTTGTTTGGTTCCCCGTGGTAGACTGGCATATAGAGGATCTCATCGATCTCCAGGTCGGTAAAGAAATGAGTTCCGAAGGACAGTTCTGGCATAAATCCTTCCCGGGGTAGGCCCAATTCAACAATACAGCAGCAGTTTGTTATTTCGTTATAAGAAACAGGAACTCCCAGAAGGGGGTTGCTTGAGCCAACCCTTCCAGGGGCGACAAGGATATATTTCTCATTGCCGAGTTCCTTGTTCACTATCCCGATAGCTCGGGCAATATCGTGCCATCTGTTGGTCTTGGAATATATCTTGTAGTCCAGGTAGACTATGTGGGGCACGTTTATCTTTGCTCCGTCTGTTACCATACGATCTCCCCGGAGGATTATCTTTTTATCCTGGAGGTCAGGAATATCCCCTGAAAGCGGGTTATCCTTTATCCACAATGGCCTCGCCTGGACCAGCTCAATAAGATCTTCCGCCGGATGGAAGGAGAACTCGATATCCGCGGGGACTCCCATGGATGTCTCAAGGATCTTCAGGATCTTTCTCATTCGATGGAAGAAGTGTTTATAACGGCACGCGAACTCTTCAAAGGTGAAACAGATCTTTGAGTCCTTGCCGATAAAGACCTGTTTTTTGCACATCCTGTTGAAATAACCGCCGGTCACATCAGGAGTGTAAACCTGGGCGTAGTCGGGAAAGCACGTATGATATGGAACGATATCTCCCCAGATATCTTTGATGTGACAGGTGGTTAGGCCGCGCTGGTCTTTGTCCACCAGCTGAAAATGTTCCTGGGAGTGTCGCATGATATTGAAAGGGTTCTGCCCTTCGGGGCGAAGGCTTGGCAGAGTGAGAGAGATAGAACGGGCATATCCTCTTTTGGTGCACATGGTTCCCATCCCGAAAACAAGTCTTATCACTCCATCGTCTGGTTTGATCCTGTTCGTCCACCTTCGGTAATATCTTGAAAAGCCCACACCTGCGAGAGTAGGGTAATAATATTTGCCTCTCCATTTTCCCGAGACCCTCATTATGATGATACCCATAGAGTCATTGCCAAGTCTATGCTTTTTCCTGTAGGCAATTGCTATGGGGAAAAAGATCCTGGAATAGATCCTCTTTATTTCATTTTCGACGTTACGGACTCGTTCTTCCAGGTCTGGCTGATCGTTGATAAGAAAGGTGGAAAGGTATTTCCCTGCGAAAGAGAATTTGAGAGAATCCTCGAGGAAGCTGCTGCTCCTTACAATTATGGGGTCTGTTGTTTTGGCAAGGAATGACCTGACCGCATCGGTTACATAGCCGGGTAGGGTAGTCCTTAGAAAGCTTGCCTCTATGATCTTCGGGTCCTGATCAGCCAGTGTTCCCCTTTCAGGTATCTGTTCAAGTAAATGCTCATAAACACTTATTGCGAGGTAGATAGAAGGCGGGAAAATAACTTTTTGAGCTAATTCCTCGTCCTGGTCCCACAATTGTCGCATCGCGAAAAGCAGAGATCTGCCTTTCCCCCCCACATGCCCTTCTCCGACTATCAGAGATGCGAACTGAGGGTCCGCCTGGGGGTCCCAGGCGAAGTAATCCTTCACCGTATCCTGATTGAAAGTCATTCTTTACTCCCCTTCTCCGATGTCCTGCAAATTCGATCTCAATATCTGCTCAGGAGGCTCCCGATATTGGTTCATGTATTGCATACTAAGAGCCTTGAATCATTGTATCAGATATTTCTTGTTTGGAATTTTGCGAATATTTTTTTCATGGGCTATAATCGTACTAAGCCCTGATGGGTTTAATGTTCAAACTAAAGAAGTAGAGCAGAATACTATATCAGAGGGTTTGTTTATTTTTTCACATAATTCCCTTAATCCGTTTCTTGTATTACATTATTGTTAGAGGGATAATTGCGGCCCATGAATTACAGTTTTCCCAAAGAATGTTCATTCCGTTATCAGGGTTTTTCCCAGTTACCTGTTGTTGAAGAAGGTGTAGATTTACTCAGTTGATACCATGTACGTTACCGTGAAAGCAACAACAGGTTCGCTCCATGAGATCTCAGGCCTGGAGGTTTTTTAAACCTGTGATCAAGAGGCTAAATTAAGCGGCAAAGGGGAGGGGTTAATTGGAATATAAGTGAGTTATGTGTGATCTGTTTTATCCTTGGAGAGTCTGTTTATCAAACGAGAGGAGGAATGCTTAAGTGAACCCTTATGAGATGTTTGTGAAACAGGTCGATGAAGCTACGCCTTTCCTGACAGTAGAACCTGAGTATATCGAGATCCTCAAGTACCCTAAGGAGGTTATGGAGGTATCCATACCCCTGCGGCTTGATGACGGAGGCGTCAAAGTCCTTAAAGGCTGGAGAAGCCATCATAACAATGCGCTTGGTCCATATAAAGGTGGAGTCAGATATCATCCAAACGTTTCCAGGGAAGAGGTCATCGCTCTTTCATCCTGGATGACCATCAAGTGTGCAACTGCCGAGTTGCCTTACGGTGGTGGTAAGGGCGGTGTTTCTGTAAATCCACGTGATCTATCCCCCGCAGAAGTCGAAAGGTTGAGCCGTGGCTATGCCATGGCCATTTCCAGGTTCATGGGTACTGATATTGATATCCCTGCCCCTGATGTATATACCAACCCGCAGATCATGTCGTGGTTTGTGGATACTTACGAAAAGATCCATGGGAAAAGCGAACCATCATGCTATACGGGTAAACCTGTTGAGGCTGGAGGTTCCCTTGGAAGAGGAGATGCCACGTCAAGGGGCGGGATGTACGTCCTTCGCGAACTTCTAAAGGAACAGGGTCTTCTCGGAAAAGATCTTACCGTTGCGGTCCAGGGATTTGGAAACGTGGGTGGCTTTGCCCACAAACTTATCGCAAGCGACCTTGGATTGAAAATTGTCGCTTCCTCTGACAGTCGAGGAGGAGCCTATAATACCAAAGGGCTTGAATATGCAGCTGTCAGGAAACATAAGACCGATACCGGCAGCATTTCAGGCTTTGCCGAGGCTGAAAGAGTAAGTAATGAAGAATTGCTTGAACTTGATGTGGATATTCTCGTCCCCTCAGCCCTCGAAGGTGTGATCACTGCAGCGAATGCACCAAAGATCAAGGCCAAGATAGTCCTTGAGCTTGCCAATGGTCCCACTACTCCGGAGGCTGATCAGATCCTTGCTGACAAGGGTGTCATCGTTATACCGGATGTTCTGGCAAATGCCGGAGGTGTAACTGTTAGTTGCTTCGAGTGGATCCAGGGTCGGACCGGGGATTACTGGACTGAAGAGGAAGTCCATCAGAAACTTGATAAGAAACTTACCACTGCTTTCCATCAGATATGGAAGATCAAGCAGGAGTTTGGTATCAGGACGCGTCAGGCTGCTTACGTGAGGGCTATTTCGAGGATCGTGGGAGCCATGCGCTTCAAGGGGATCTGGCCGTAAACAACAGGCTTGCGTCCGATGTGAAAGAGAAAAGGGCGGAGATAGCTCTCTCCGCCCTTTTTCATGTTTCCGCGATCAGCTTTTAAAGACCAGACCTATTTCCTTTTCTCCGTCAAGAAAAACAGAAAAATTACCTTTATATACTCTTACAGCAGGATGACGACATTCTTCGTAGGGAGTTTTATCCAGCCATTCCCTGTTGAAAACATCGCCTTTTTCACCGTCAAAGACCGGCAGATAAAGAATACCGTCCACATCCAGGTCAAGAAAGAAGTGGGTTCCGTAAGAGAGTTCAGGAACGAAATCACTTTCGCTTATACCTACCTCCACGAGGCAGCCGCAATGGCATATCTCATTGTATTTCACCGGCACCCCGAGAAGGGGGTTCGTGCTTCCCCAACGGCCGGGTCCCACAAGGATATATTTGGATCCCTGAAGGGTGTCGTTGACACGACCTACTTCCCTGGCGATCTCATAATATTTTGAATCCTTTCCGTAAATTGATGGATCAATATAAACAAGGTGACTTACATTCTCGAGGATGCCGTTGCTCACCATCCTGTTGCCCTTGAGGATCAGGTTGGACTCTTCCACATCCGGGAGTTGCACTTGTGCCATTTCTTCAAAAGCCGCAAGGGGCCTGAGTTGAAGAAGGCATAGTTTCTCTTCCGAAGTGTCGTAGGTGAATTCAAAATCCACGGGGATCTGCATGGCATCCTCGAGATATGAAGAAAGTTCCTTCTGTAGATTGAAGAAATACGGATGCCTTTGAGGGAAGGATGAGAATGAGAATATCGGTTTTCCACCATGCCTTGCTTTGTCTGATCCCGCCCAGTGTAAGGAATTTTCTGCAAATATCTCGATAAAGCTTGCCGCGAGAGGGTGGTGCTTGAGAATGAAAGGAAGGAAATCCGCGATATCTCCCGTCAGGAACTGTCCCTTGGAAAGGTCAAAGTAATCGAATACAGTCTGGCTTGTCTGACAGACCTCGATCGGGAGATTGCCCTGGGGCCTCAGGGATGGGTGGGAAAGGTAAAAAAGCCTTGCCTTCAGCCGATCCACACTGTTGGTACCCATTCCGAAACAGAGTCGGGTAACGCCGTCTTCCTTACGTATCCTGGTGGATGGTCTCCTGTATACCTTTGAAAAGGTTATCCCCGCAATTTCAGGATAATAAAGGTCGTTGTATCTTTTCCCCGCCACAGGTTCAATTACGATTCCCATGGCTTCATCACGGTCACAGAAACCGTGTTTTGCCCTGTATGCTCTTGCAGCTGGGTTATAAAGGGAAGCCCACACATTTTTGATACAGCCTGTGATTTTTGAAATTCTGGATTCCTTGTTGCCCACATTGGTGCTGAAACACGTATAGTATTTCCCGGCAAAGGAAAGCATTTTAGAGTCTTCCAGCAGGGAACTTGACCTGATCGCCAGTGGACAATCACCCATATTTCTGATGATACGTTCTATGTCCACCAGGAGGCTTTCCCTGAAGATGCCATTGTAAAAAGCCTGGGTCAGGGTTTCCAGGACCTGCTGGGACGTTTCGTCGCTGTCCCCGGGTTTGCATAGGACCTCGTTTTCCAGTATCCGGTCTATCCCGTTATCTGCAACAAAATCATCAAATATTTCTGTTGTAAGTACGTAATTGATATCCGGGAGAACCACATGCTTTCCCAGTTCACTTCCGGTTATTGCTTCGTAGGAGAAAGCTATCCCTTTTGCTTTTCCTCCCACTTCCCCCTCTCCGATCAGCCGTTCGAATTTCCTGTAAAGAGGTTTAGGGTCGTAGCTGTCAAAATCCATGGAAGGTCTCTATCCTTTCGACGAATTTTCTGTTTAGTTTATCATAACTAAGGGGTGATCCGATAAATAGTTCTGGGCCATGGTATGGCTTCCCTGATATGTTTCAGGCCACATATCCAGGCCACGGTCCTTTCTATCCCTATCCCGAATCCACTGTGCACGAAGGTCCCGAATTTTCTAAGGTCAAGATACCAGTCATAGGATTCTTCAGGAAGACCTTCTTCCCTGATCCTTGAGAGGAGCTTGTTATAATCATCTTCTCTTTGAGATCCACCAATGATCTCGCCATATCCTTCAGGTGCAAGGAGATCGTCACAAAGGACCAGCTCAGGATCCTCCGGATGTTCTTTCATATAGAAGGCCTTCACTTTTTTGGGATAACATTCAACAAATACGGGCTTGTCGAATTGCTGGGTGAGCAGTGTTTCATCCTCCCCCCCAAGATCGGAGCCGTAAGGGGTTGAACTTCCCAGTTGCTGGATTCGTTGAATGGCTTCCGAGTAGCTAATTCTGTAAAAAGGGGGGCTCACTTTTTTCAGGGGTTCCAGGTCCCTTTCAAGGGTCTCAAGTTCCCGGGCACAATGATCAATGCTTTGGGATACCATGTATGAAACGAGATCTTCCTGGAGTTTCATATTATCTTCATGATCGTAGAAAGCG
>JAFGMB010000259.1 GCA_016927765.1 Synergistales bacterium | reverse complement strand
CAGGGGGATGTCCCTGTCCACGGACGTGGCTGAGTACCTGGTCACAAAAGGAGTGCCTTTCAGGGATTCTCACTGGAAGGTGGGTAACCTCGTCAAATGGTGCATCCACAACCGCAAGGCTTTGCAGGATCTCACCATGGAGCAGTGGCAGGCACTGATACCGGAAGTTGAAGATGATATTCTACCCTTGCTGGATCTCAGGACTTCTGTCAGTAGAAGAGCCACCCTGGGTGGGACATCTCCGGAGCGGGTTATGGAAGAGGTCAAAAGGGCAAGAGATGACATGGCAGGCCTTATACTCCTTTTCCAGGCTTTTGAATTCAATATAAGAGGGTTCTATCCATCTCTGTAAAGATGGTTGCCTGAAAAAGGCTATTCATTTTACCGTGTCTTCTCATACATGGTACAATCTTTCCTGGTCGTTATGGAAAGAGGCTCATTTTTATCAGAGGTGAATGACTTGGAAAAGAAACGGTTGACGGCCAAGGGGTGGGTCCTTGCGATACTGACCCCCCTGGTCCTGCTCATATTCGGGATGGTCGCCATTTCAGGAAAAGAATCGGTGGCACCCCTGTTTTCTGGATATCTGAAGTTTTTCTGGATCGCTGTTCTGCTCGGCCTGGGCGTGTTCTCCACGAGGATCAGATAAAGGCTTACCGATATCAATTCAAAAAATTAAAGGCAGGGTCCGAAAACCCTGCCTTTAATTTTTCATTCCTTAGTGAAGATCTCTTCAGAGACCAGGGGAAGATCCTGAAGTTCAGCTCTCGATACCTGGACCTTTCGTTTCTGTTCCTCTGCCCAAATGGCGAGTTTTTCCGAGATATTGTCATCGATGAGGGCAAGTATCCTTGCAGCCAGGATGGCTGCGTTTTTTGACCCATTGATACCTACACTGGCAACAGGTACACCCGGCGGCATCTGGGTGATGGATAGTAAAGCATCTATTCCTCCCAGGCTGCCTGAAGCTACGGGGACCCCTATGACAGGCAGGTCCGTATGAGCGGCTATAACGCCAGGAAGAGCAGCAGAAAGGCCTGCCACCGCGATGATCGCCCTGATTCCTCTCTTTTTGCTGGAAATGGAATAGGATACCACATCTTCAGGAGTTCTGTGAGCGGAAGATATGGTCACTTCAAAGGGTATTCCGAGTTCATCAAGGATCTTGCCTATTGTGTAGGCATGTTGTGAATCTGATGCCGACCCCAGCACGATCCCTAAAAGGGGGTTAGCCATGGTGATCACTTCCTTTATTTATTGAAAATCAATTGCCTTCGAAGCGATATCGCTTCGATAATGCATTCCTTCGAAGAAGATCTGCTTAACTCCACTGTATGCTTTTTCGACTGCGCCTTTCAGGTCCTGAGCCAGGCCGACCACGCTCAGAACCCTTCCCCCATCGGTTACGAACCTTCCCTGGCTATCCATGGAAACACCGGCGTGAAATACCAGGATGTCTTCCCTGTCAGCTAATTCTTCGAGACCCTTAATGGGGAAGCCTTTTTCATAATTGCCTGGATAACCTCCTGAAGCCAGGACAACGTCGACCGCGGTCTTTTCAGTTTTTGGCCAGGCCAGTTGATCAAGCCTTCTTTCGCAGCATGCCACAAGGGTTTCCGCGAAGTCTCCCTCGAAAACCGGCAGGACCACCTGTGCCTCAGGGTCTCCGAGCCTGACATTATATTCGATAAGGGAAGGCCTTTTCTTTTCGTCTATCATAAGCCCGGCATAGATGACCCCGCAGTAGGGTATCCCCTCTTCCTGAAGGCCTGAAAGAGTGGGCTCAAGGATCATCTTCCTGATATCTTCCATAATGGACTGATCAGCCCAGGGAACGGGTGAATAGGCTCCCATTCCGCCTGTGTTGGGACCCCTGTCTTCATCAAATACCCTTTTATGGTCCTGGCTCGGTGAAAGAGCTTTGATGTTCCGGCCATCAGTTATTGCCAGAACGGTAAGTTCCATTCCGGAGAGACAATCCTCTATCACAAGGGTTTCACCGGCTTTTCCCAGTTTTCTCCCGGATAGAAGTTCTTCTGCTGTGAAAAGAGCTTCCTTGAGATCATCGATAATAAAAGCTCCCTTGCCTGCGGCAAGCCCATCAGCCTTGACCACATAAGGAGCTGTTCTTTTTTTCAGGGCTTTCTCGACCTCTCCAATTTCGGTACAGATATCGAAAGGAGCGGTGGGGATGCTGTGTCTTTTCATGAAATTCTTTGAAAAGGCCTTGCTGCCCTCAAGAAGGGCACCTTTCTTTCCGGGGCCAAAGACAGCTATGCCTTTCCCCCTGCATGCATCTGATACTCCCATTACCAGAGGAGCTTCCGGTCCTACCACCACAAGATCGATCTTTTTTTCTGAGACCAGGTCAAGCACCGCCGGTACATTTGTAGGGTCCAGGGGAACATTTTCACCAAGCATGGCAGTTCCCGAATTACCGGGAGCGATGGTAAGCGAGGTTACCAGGGGTGATCTTTTCAATGCCCACGCCATTGCATGTTCCCTTGCCCCGTTACCAAGCAACAACACTTTCATGGGCTTCCTCCTTATCTGTGAGCCTAATGTCTGAAGGTGCGAAAATGACTTATGAACATACTTATACCAAGTTCCTCTGCCCTCTTGAAAACCAGGTCATCCCTGACAGATCCCCCCGGTTGTATGATGGCTGAAACACCTGCACGTGCTGCAGCTTCCACGCCATCGGGGAAGGGGAAAAAGGCATCAGATGCCATTACTGAACCATCTGCCTGTTCACCAGCCTGCCTGACAGCAAAATCGACGGCAAATACCCTGCTGCAGAAACCCATTCCTATACCCACCGCCTTGCCATCCTTTACCAGGGCTACAGCATTACTTTTCGAAATGCAGGCGGCCTTCCAGGCCAGAATAAGATCTTCCCACAGATCCTCCCGGGGTTTTCCTATCCATTCCCCCTTGCTGGGATCAGGAAGAGGTGCGGTCTTGTCTTCCTGGATAAGCATACCGCTCCAGGTCCCTGTGAAATGCAGGGGAGAGATCCTCCCTCCCTTCCAGCGAAGGATCCTGAGGGAAGGCTTCTTATCTCTGAGGAATTCAAGGGCATCCTCAGAATAATCCGGAGCAAGCAGTACTTCTGTGAAATTCCCGGCTATGGCATTTGCAGCATCCATGTCGATCTCTCTTGTAATGCCTACTATTCCTCCAAAAGCGGAGAGAGGATCGCAACCAAAAGCCCTTTCATAGGCTTCCCTGGGAGATTTGCCGTAGGCCATTCCGCAGGGAGTAGTGTGCTTGATGACCAGCGCTGCTGTTCTGTCCTGCATCATGGCGGTTCCTCTCATGGCACAGTCCAGGTCGAGAATGTTGTTGTATGAAAGGGGTTTCCCCGAAAGTTGTTCCCATGGTAGATCGGAAAGGGGAGGTAGATAGAGCCCGGCTTCCTGATGGGGATTTTCTCCATATCTAAGGGACAATTTCATTCTAAGGTTCAGGGGTATGCGGTTGACCATCTGTTCCTGCTGGACCCCAAGGGAATCACTTATCCCTGTATGGATCATGGAATCATATTCAGAGGTCAGGCAGAAAGCCTTTAATGCCAGGTCCTGTCTTGTAGTGGTCAGAACATCACCTTCGGCTTCCAGTTCCTCCATGACGACAGGGTAATCCCCTGGATCGGTGAGGATGACCACCTGCTGGTAGTTCTTTGCGGCTGCCCTGATGAGAGTTACGCCGCCGATATCGATGTTCTCAATGAGTTCTTCGAGGGAGCTTCCGCTTCTTGCTGTTTTTTCAAAGGGGTATAGATTACATACCACCATGTCTATCAGGGGAATCTCGAACCTTTCCACATCATCAAGGTCTTCCTGGAGGTTCCTTCTTGCAAGGATACCGCCGAAGACAGCTGGGTGGAGGGTCTTCACCCTGCCTCCGAGCATGTGGGGATATCCTGTGAGATCGGATATCTCTGTTACATCTATTCCTGCTTTCTGAAGGTACCTGGCAGTCCCTGAGCTGGATACGATCTCCCAGCCCATTTCCTGAAGCACCCCGGCCAGTTTTTCAGAACCGGTCTTGTCAAAAACTGATATAAGAGCCCTCTTTTTATTCAACGCTGGTTCTCCTCCTGTTGATAGGTGTAATTTTTTCCTGTATGAATGCCTTGATGGTCCTCCAGTAAAGTGCATGTTCAACCTTGTGGATCTTTTCCTCCAGTGTTTCCAAGCTATCGGAGTTATTGATGTATACGGCTTCCTGGGACAATATGGGTCCGTGATCGACTTTTTCGTCCACCAGGTGCACAGTAACCCCTGTGATCCTGACACCATAATTCCAGGCATCCAGGATACCACGGGTCCCCGGGAAGGATGGAAGAAGAGAGGGATGGATGTTAACTATCCTCCCGGCATGAGCAGATACGAAATCCGGTGAAAGTATTCTCATAAAACCGGCGAGGATCAGAAGGTCCACCCCATGGGAACTGATCAGTGCGGCGAGATGCTCTTCCGCATAAGAATGTCCTTTCTCCCTGTAGGGTAGTAGTTCCACCAACAGGCCTTTTGCCCTTGCCGTGGAAACACCTTGTGCATCGGGATGGTCACTGGCCACAAAAGCGATCTCCGCCCTCAGGTCTCCTGCCAGGACCCTGTCAGCGAGGACTGACATATTGGTGCCTCTCCCAGAGATCAGTATGGCGATCTTTTTCATGATCAGAGTACTTTCCCTATGGTCACCGGGGATTCTCCAAACTCCTCGAGAGTCCCGGAAAGTGCAGGTGCGTCCTCTTCAGAAACAATAAACACAAAACCTATACCCAGGTTGAAGACTCTCCTCATTTCGGATTCATCTATTCCGCTTTCTGTCAGAAGATCGAAAACAGGTGGCCTTTTCCAGAGGGTGTAATCAATGTTTATGGAACGTCCTTCGGGTACTATCCTGCGGATGTTCTCTTCGAGACCCCCGCCCGTAATATGGGCCATTCCTTTAACGGTGCCTGTCCTGATGGCTGCTAGAGCCTGCCTTACATATAACCTTGTCGGTTCGAGAAGGGCCTTCCAGAGGGGGATCCCGATCTTTTCCGGTACTTCTTCAAGTCTTGAGTGGGGATCTTCCCCCAGCAGGGTCTTTCTTACAAGGGTAAATCCATTACTGTGCAATCCGGAGCTTCGGATCCCCATGATAAGATCACCTGAAGTGATGTTCTCACCAGTTACCAGGGAGGAGCTTTCCACGAGTCCCACGGAAAAACCTGCAAGGTCGAAGCCATCTTCAGGATAGACATCCGGCATCTCGGCCGTTTCTCCCCCAAGGAGGGCACAATCGCACTCACCGCAGGCATCAACTATCCCCTGCATTATCCGGGTCATGACAGGGGTGTTGAGTTTCCCGCAGGCAATGTAATCGAGAAAGAAGAGAGGTTTGGCGCCACAGGTTACCAGGTCGTTCACATTCATCGCTACCAGGTCCTGCCCGAGCCCCTCATAGCACTCCGCCAGTTTTGCGACCTCCAGTTTTGTACCCACTCCGTCGCAACAGGCCGAAAGATATTGTCCCTCATTGATCCTGTATAAGCCGCTGAAAGATCCCAGGCTTCCTACCACGTTCTGGTTGAACCCTTTTTCCGAGACCATTTTTTTGACAATATCGACCCACTGGTTACCTTTTTCTATGCTGACCCCGGCCTTTTCATAGTTCCATTTCATCTGAGTGGTCTCCCTCCATGTAAGATCCTGAAAAACATGCTGTACATGAATGGGAGACAGGCAGTCCTATTGCCTCGATGAGATCCTTCTCGGTGATGTAGTCAAGAGTATCTGCCTCCACCTGTTTTTCCAGCTGTTTTATATCCATTCGTGCCGCAGCGAGCTCTTCTCTCGTAGGAGTATCTATTCCGTAATAACAGGGGAAACGGACAGGCGGGGAGGATATTCTCACGTGCACTTCCTTTGCCCCTGCCTCCTTGATCATGGCGATCATTCTCTGGCAGGTGGTTCCCCTGACAATTGAGTCGTCCACAATAACGATCTTTTTGTCCTTTATCATTTCCCGTATGGGGTTGAGCTTGATCCTTACGCCCAGCTCCCTCACACGCTGGGTGGGTTCGATAAAGGTCCTGCCCACATAGCGGTTCCTGACCACCACTTTTTCATAAGGGAGGCCGGAAGCTTCGGCAAATCCCATGGCTGCAATAGTGCCGCTGTCAGGCATGCCCGTAACAAGATCCGCGTCAGGGCAGGGAGCCCTTTCGGCCAGTTTCCTTCCAAGGGCTTTCCTGACCTCGTAGACGGACCTGCCATGGATAACGCTGTCGGGACGGGCAAAATAAACGAACTCAAAAGAGCAGGTGAATTTTTCAGGTGCTTTTACCGGTATACGTAGGGATTGGATCCCTTTCTCGCCTATCACGACTATCTCGCCTGGTTCCACATCCCTGATGAACTCACCACCAACGAGATCAAGAGCACAGCTTTCAGAGGCGATGTAATAGACATCATCCCTTTTTCCTATCACAAGAGGTCTGAACCCCCAGGGATCTCTGGCTGCCACCAGTCTGTTGTCGATAATAAGAGCAAGAGAGTAAGCCCCCTGAAGTTTCCTGAGTGAATCCACAAAGGCATCGAGCCTTTTCTTATGAGACTGGTGGGCCATCAGGTGAAGGATAACCTCGGTGTCTGTCTTGGATTGGAAAATAGCCCCCCTGCTTTCGAGGTAATTCTGTATAGCCGGGGCATTTGTGAGGTTACCGTTATGGGCAATGGCCACAGCCCCCCTGGATGATGTGGCGGTAAGAGGCTGGGCATTGGTCAGCTCGGAACCTCCAGCGGTTGAATATCTGACGTGGCCGATCCCGCAGCCGGAATTGATGGATGCAAGTTGCTGCTGATTAAGGGCCAGGTGGACAAGTCCCGTACCCTTGAGGGCGTGTACATTACCGCCTGAATTGATCCAGGCTACTCCCGCAGATTCCTGGCCCCGGTGCTGCAGAGCATAGAGCCCTAGATAGACGTCTTCCAGCACTGGGCCACCCTTTGTTGAAAAGGCGCCGAATATTCCGCACATATCAGTTATTCCTCCAAGCCTTTCTGAGGTCTTCCACCGGGATGTCAAGGGTGTCTTCGATGTGGAGAGATTCTCCCTCGACCTTTGCCAGCATCATTAAAGGGAATCCTTCCCACATTTTCCTGAAGAGGACGACCTTATTGCTGGGCACGGCATAGATCGCCCTTGGGCCGCCTTCTCCGAAGAGAAAAACGTCTTTTCTTGTGGGAATGTTAAGTTTCATTCTTATGCCTGACCCACAGGCTATACATTCTTTGGCCAGGGTTACGCATAATCCCCCGCCCTGGACGACTCTGGCTGATCTTGCGAGTCCCTGGGCGGCAGTACTGAGAGCCCTGTCCCGGAAGTCCGCCTCGGCAGAAGGATTGAAATCAAGAGGGCGTCCCTTTATAGTTCCTGTCTTGAGTCTCTGGTAATGGCTTCCTGAAAGGACTGGATTAGGTGCCCCCACGTAGAACAGATGGTCGCCTTCCTCCCATTGGCCGGAAGGCAGAAGGTGTTCCTCTTTTTCAGTTAAACCCACGATACCAACGACCGGGGTAGGAAGAATGCGACCTGATGAAGTTTCGTTGTAGAGGCTCACGTTACCTGAAACCACAGGGCAATCGAGCTTCCTGCAGCACTCTGCCATACCCTTGATCACCTGGTCCAGTTCCCAGTACTGTTCAGGGTCCTCCGGGGAAGGGAAATTCAGGCAATTCGTCATGCCCAGGGGATGGGCTCCGGAAACGGCGAGGGACCTGATGGACCTGGCCACCGTTTCTGCGCCCCCCCTGAAGGGGTCCAGGTGGCATTTCCATGGATCTGCTTCCATTGACAGGGCTGCCATTTTAGATGTGCCCTTGATCCTCAGAATACTTACATCCTGGTTCCCCGGACCTATGGATGTATTGATCTGAACCATATGGTCATATTGTTCAAAGATCCAGCTTTTGTCACCAAGGGAGGGACTGGCAAGCAGTTCCAGCAGATCCTTGCCGAGGTCGGTAGAAAGGGGGAGTTCCTCGAGCTCAAAATCCCACCTTTCATGAAGGTCTGCAGGTTCTTTCATTTCCCAGCCAGGATCGGGACAGCCTTCACCTATAGTGGAAGCATCAAGGTGAGCAACTGTCCTCTCACCATCCATAATTATATATTCACTGCCCTGGACCACGTCACCGATGACGGCGCAGTCAAGGTCCCATTTATCAACGATGGAGGCGACTTCTTCGAGCTTTTCCGGCAGGATGATAAGGAGCATCCGCTCCTGGGATTCTGAAAGGGCTATTTCCGAGGGGGTCATACCTTCTTCCCTCAAAGGCACCCTGTCGAAATGCATAACCATTCCAACCCCGCTCTTGGCAGCGATCTCGCTGGAGGAGGAGGTGATACCGGCTGCCCCCATGTCCTGCATGCTGACAATGAGACCCTTTTCCTTGAGTTCCAGGCATGCCTCGATGAGAAGTTTTTCAACGAAGGGGTCCCCGATCTGGATGTTCGGCCGGCTTGCTTTTGTATCCTCGGCCAATTCCACGGAAGCAAAGGCAGCTCCCGCTATGCCGTCCCT
>JAFGMB010000258.1 GCA_016927765.1 Synergistales bacterium | reverse complement strand
TTCTTCTTCGCCAATCTCTACACCCCTGAGAGGAGCGGCTTTCACGTTGATATCAGCAACAGGCTCTCCACCCGATGTTCCAGGATCAACAAGCCTTATGGACGCTCCCATTCTTTCCAGGACCTTCATCAGACCTGTCCTCGTAGGATTGATACCGGAAGCCTTTATCACAAGCTCTGAACCCGGAAGGATGGAACCCGCTACCAGCCAGAATGCAGAGGCTGAAAAATCACCCGGTATGACCCAGCTTCCCCCGGGAAGATCAGGAGAAGGGAAGACAGTGACACTAAGGCCTTCGGTCAGGACAGGCACCTTCAGATAAGAAAGCATTATCTCGGTATGATCCCGAGTCTGTCGTGGTTCATTCACAGTGGTGCTTCCCGAAGAAGACAGTCCTGCCAGGATCAGGGAAGTCTTTATCTGGGCACTCGCAGCTGATGGGGTATATCTCCCTCCTGTAAGGAGGGTCCCCTTCACTGCCAGGGGAAGCCCTTCGCCGCATTTTCTGCCGTCTATCCTGGCTCCCATGGCCTGTAATGGACGAACCACCCGTCCCATGGGTCTTCGTGAAAGGCTTTCGTCCCCTGATATGACAGCAAAAAGGCCTGGTTGTCCCGATACGAGCCCACACAGAAGACGTGCCGTGGTACCCGAATTGCCGGCATCAAGAACACTGTCGGGGTCCATGAAAGAACCAACCTTTCTTACTCTAACCACGCCACCTGTTCTGGTCACACTGCATCCGATCTTTTCCAGGCATCTTAGAGTGCTTGCACAGTCAGCGCCTGGAGAGAAATTGGATACCTCTATCCCCTCCGTTGAAAGAGCCCCCAGGAAAGCCGCACGATGAGAAATTGACTTGTCACCGGGGAGGGAGATCTCACCCGCTATTTTACTTACAGGTGTAATTGTCTTCATATTTTCTACTCCTCTCATGCGGAACAGGGCAGGGAGCCCTTTTCACCCTTTCTTTCCGAAGAAGAGATTATAATGTTCCTGCCTCTTCTTCCCGACTCGGCAAGAAATTCCACTTCCGAGGGAGATGACGAACCTAAACGGCCAAGGATATCCATGAAGCGGTCAAGGAGATCGCTCATATTCCTGCTGTTGCTGCCCCATATATCCCCCGCCAGCCAGGCAGGGCCGGAAGCGACCCTTGTGGTATCCCTGAAACCGTTCCCTATAAGGCTGCTGAGGAGGGGATGCCTGGCCTCCTCCTCTTTTGCAAGTATGGATAAAGCCGAAGAGATGAATATGGGAAGATGACTCACACAGGCCATGATCCTGTCATGTTCTGACGGCTCTACCGTCAGCGTTCTGGCACCCAGATGCCTCCCTATGGAATGAGCAATTTCACGGGCTTCTTCCGAGCTACCCGGCTGGGGGACAACTGCGAAAGAGGAGCCTTTAAAAAGATCAGGGTCCCTGTTCTCTATTCCTCCCCTTTCCTTTCCGGCAATAGGGTGTACGCCTACATAGCTCTCTTTCCATATGTCTCCAAGGACAATACCGATCTCTTCCTTTGTGCTTCCCACGTCCAGAACCGCCCGGAAGCACCCCTTTCTGAGGGATCGGACTTTTAGACTGACCTTCTCCATCTCCCTCAGGGGAACTGCCAGGATCAGTATGTCAGACTCCGAAGCCAGCTCACAGAGAGATCCGACAACTGCATCGACTATATTTTCCTCGGCAGCTCTTTCTCTTACCAGGGTATCCCTATCCCAACCGATGACGCTTTTGCAGACCTTCTTCGCCGTAAGGCTGGAAGCCATGGATCCACCTATGAGCCCAAGGCCTATGATACCTACATTACAGTTACGGAAGTGCATTTCTTTTCACTCCCCTCCGGAACCGCAAGAGCAGGGATCAACCTCGAGATGGACTGCATAAGGCTGGTAAATTCGGGAACCGATAAGGATTGCATGCCGTCACTGAGGGCCTCTTCAGGCCTGGGATGGACTTCAATGATGAGGCCGTCCGCCCCTGAAGCCAGGGCCGCCAGGCTCATTGGGGCTACAAGTTCCCTGATACCTGTACCATGACTGGGATCCACAATTACCGGAAGGTGGCTCAGTGATTTCACCAGGGGGACGATATTCAGATCCAGGGTATTGCGGGTCCTTGTCTCCACTCCCCTGATCCCTCTTTCACACAGGATCACCCTGTTGTTCCCCCCGAGAAGGATGTACTCAGCTGATTGAAGCCACTCATCCACTGTGGCCATGGGGCTCCTCTTCAGCATCACCGGTTTGTCGACTTTACCAAGGGCCTTGAGGAGAGGGAAATTCTGCATGTTCCTTGCTCCTATCTGAAGGATATCCACATGGGGCAGCATCCATTCAATGGCTTCCGTAGACATGACCTCACTGATAATGGGAAGCCCGGTCGCCTTTCTTGCTTCCACCAGGAGCGCTATACCCTCGCTTCCCAAACCCTGGAAGGAGTAGGGATTGGTCCTGGGCTTGAAAGCTCCTCCCCTTAGGATGACCGCCCCGGCCTTCTTTACAGCCTTAGCACATTCCAGGATCTGGTCCCTGTTCTCAACCGCACAGGGCCCGGCCATGATGGTCTTTTCTCCCCCACCAATCTTCAGTCCCGGAATGATCTCCACCGCGCTCGCTTTTCCATTGGTTGATTCAAGGCTTGCCAGTGGGAAGGGGGTACTTGTGGTCACAACTTCCCGGACCCCTGGAATACTCTGAAGGGCAAGGCTCCTGTCCGGTCTTCCTTCCACCATCACCAGGCAGTCATCACGATAGGGGACATAACGAGCCATAAAACCCTTTTTTTCCAAAGTGTGGAATAGTTTCGCCAGATCGTTGTTGGAACTGTTCTTCTGCATCCTGATAATGACTCTCTCGTTACCCATATCGAAATGACCTCCCTTTTGAGTTTTCAGTAAAAAAAGCCGGGACCCCTGAAACCGGGTCCCGGCTTTTAAATCCTGAGAAAGAATAATACTCTCCCTTATTTCACGTACTGTCTTGAGAACAGTTTCTTATGAAGGACAAGCCGGTATCCGATTTCCACATATTGACAGGCCACTGGCG
>JAFGMB010000257.1 GCA_016927765.1 Synergistales bacterium | reverse complement strand
GGCAATAGCGGTATCTCCCAGTATGGTTTCCGGGCGGGTGGTAGCTACTGTAACGAATGTATCTTCTCCAACTACAGGATAATTTACGAAATAGAGCCTTCCTGATTCTTCCTCGTGTTCCACTTCAAGGTCGGAAAGTGCAGTGTGACATCGGGGACACCAGTTTATCAGATACTTGCCCTTATATATAAGACCTTTATCGTACAGCCTTACAAAGACAGCCTTTACAGCCCTGGAAAGCCCTTCATCCATGGTGAAGCGTAAGCGTCTCCAGTCACAGGAATCACCAAGTTTTTTCTGCTGTTCGATGATCCTGTTACCATATTCTTCCTTCCATTCCCAGACTTTTTCCAAAAAAGCTTCCCTGCCAAGGTCATGTCTTGAAAGTCCCTGTTCCGCAAGTTTTCTTTCAACTACATTCTGAGTTGCGATACCGGCATGGTCTGTCCCCGGAAGCCAGAGGACATTGAAGCCTTTCATCCTCTTGTATCTGCACATGATATCCTGGAAAGTATGGTTGAAGGCATGGCCCATATGCAGAGAACCTGTAACGTTAGGAGGGGGTATTACAATGCTGAAGCATTCTCTTGAATGGTCTACATCTGCATGGAAAAGACAACGTTTTTCCCATGCATCTGACCATTTTCCCTCTATGGGATGAGGATCATAATTCTTCGAGAGTTTTTCATATGCCATGCTCATGTGTGATTGCCCCCTTGTAGAAATTCCCGGCATTAACCTGATCGGTTTTATCGGATATGGGAAAGATTATCACATTATTTGTAAAACCATCAAACCAACTCATTGGATATACCCGCATCACCATAATAACAGTCCAGATAGGATCCCATAAACTTTTGCAATTTATCAGTGCCGTCGCGTGTGGTTGCTGAGGTTAGAAAAGGAACGTCCAGGGATTTGAGCCCCTGGAGTATATATTTATGTAATAAGGCTTTCCTTCTTCCTCGAGATATCTTGTCCACTTTTGTAAAAACCACCTGCATGGGAATGCCTTTAGAACTGATCCATTCCTGAAGGAGCCGGTCATTTTCAAGAAGTCCATGTCTGAAATCAATAAGAGAAATAACAAGGGCCAACTGATTTCTGTTTTCCAGATATTTCTCTATCAATTTGGCCCACTGGCTCCTTTCGCTCTTGCTCCTTGCGGCATAACCATATCCTGGTAGATCGACCAGAACAAAAGGGCTTTTGCAGTTGACATGATAGAAGTTGATACTTCTTGTCTTTCCCGGTTTGGCCGCAACATGGGCGATCTTTCTATTTACCAGGATGTTGATAAGTGAGGATTTGCCAACGTTGGACCGTCCTGCAACAGCTATTTCAGGGAGATCATGGAGTGGGAACTGGGCTGATCCAAATGCAGTAGCCATAAGTTGAGCCTGCCAGGCCACGTTCATCTGTTTTCTTTCAGGGCAAGGTCGAATACCTCGCTCACATTATTCACGAAATAGAATTGCATCCCGTCAACTGCCCAGTGGGGAAGCTCTTCAAGATCCTGTTTATTCGATCTGGGAAGTATAACCTTTTGGATATTGTTCCTTCGAGCAGCAAGGATCTTTTCACGAATTCCTCCAACCGGAAGAACATCACCGAGAAGAGAAACTTCTCCTGTCATAGCTATATCAGAGGAAATAGGTGATCCCCTCAGGGCAGAAAGAATTGCAAGTGCCATAGTGATCCCTGCAGAAGGGCCATCTTTGGGTATTGCTCCTTCCGGAACGTGTAGATGGATATCTATAGAATCCCATTTGATCTTCTCGAGTTCAAGGACATATGCGTTAGCCTTAAGATAACCAAGTGCCGTCTGGGCTGATTCCTGCATGATATCTCCGAGATTTCCGGTAAGTGTGATAGAGCCCTTACCCTTCATGGTAGCTGCCTCGATGACCAGAACATCTCCTCCACTTTCTGTCCATGCCAGACCTACTGCCACCCCCTGTTTATTTTCAGAAGGTAGTCTGAGATTATATAGTTTTGGAGGACCAAGGTATTCCTTCAATCGAGTTTTACCTACTGAAACGGGTAAGGGTAGTTCTTCTCCGGTTGTGCTTGTTTCAACGATCTTCCTTGTGACTTTTCTGCAGACCATGGATAATTGTCTTTCCAGGTTCCTTACTCCTGCTTCGCGGGTATATTCCCTGATGATGGCGTCAATGGCCAAAGGAGAAATCCTGATATCTTTTCTTGAAAGGCCATGTTCTGTAAGGATTTTCGGCAGGAGATGGCGCTTTGTGATGTGTGCCTTTTCTTCAGCTACATAACCAGGTATATGAATTACCTCCATCCTGTCAAGAAGAGGTTTTGGTATGGTATGTGTCACATTTGCTGTGGTTATGAATATTACCTTACTCAGATCAAAGGGGACTTCAAGAAAATGATCCGTAAAGGAATGGTTCTGTTCAGCATCCAGAACCTCAAGAAGGGCAGCAGAAGGATCGCCCCTGAAATCCATTCCCATCTTGTCTATCTCGTCCATTAACATGACAGGGTTATTTGTTCCTGCCTGTCGGATCTTCTGAATTATTCTCCCGGGAAGGGAGCCAACATATGTTTTTCTGTGGCCCCTTATCTCAGCTTCGTCTCTCATTCCACCAAGAGACATGTTTACGAACTTTCTGTCAAGTGCTCGTGCAATGGATCTGGCCAGGGAGGTTTTTCCTACACCGGGGGGGCCAACAAAACAAAGAACCTGTCCCCTCATATGGTCCAGAGCCCTTATCCTTACAGCCAGATATTCAAGGATCCGTTCCTTGACCTTTTCAAGGCCATAATGGTCTTCTTCAAGGACGGACCTTGCATAATTGATATCCAGCCTGTCAGTGGAATGCCTGTTCCAGGGGAGAGATACGAGCCAGTCAATATATGTTCGTACTACTGTCGCCTCAGCAGACATAGCAGGCATCTTTGAAAGCCTTTCCAGTTCGTGTAAAGCCCTGTGATGGGTATCTTCAGGCATTCCGGCCGAATCTATCTTTTCCCTTAGCTCATCAAGTTCAGATGTGCTCTCTCCCTGTCCCAGTTCATCCTGGATGATCTTGAGCTGTTCCCTCAGGTAATATTCCTTGTGCCCTCGTTCAAGTTCTTTGCGCACTTTATCCTGGATGTCATGTTCAAGCTCAAGAATATCTATTTCTTCGATAAGCACTTTAAGAAGGTGTTTCAGTAGAAGTTCAGGGTCGAATTGCTCAAGCAGTTTCTGCTTTTCCCTGATCTTGATGGTCAGATGAGATGCGACAAGATCTGCCAACTGTGCAGGATCGTCGATATTCATTGCTGATATAAGAACTTCTGAAGGGATCTTAGGATGAAGGGTCACATATTTCTCGAAAAGTTCCAGGACACTTCGTTTTAAAGCCTCAAGATTTTCCGTTATAAAGACTTCCCTTTGTATGCTGATCGCATCCGCCTCAAGGATCTCCTTCCCCTTAATAAACTGTTCTATCCTGACACGCTCAAGGCCTTCGATCAAAACTTTGGTAGTGCCATCCGGGATCCTGACCATCTGTAAAATGTTACATAGAGTTCCAACGTTAAAAAGATCTGCCGTATCGGGATCTTCCAGTTGCATGTCTTTCTGAGCGACCACAAGGATCACTCTATCCTGAAGCATGGAAAGTTCTATTGCTTTCAGTGATCTGGGTCTGCCTACGAAGAGAGGTGCAATAATGCCAGGGAAAATGACCATATCCCGGACAGGAAGCACATGATAATGTTTTTTGCCATTATCTGAAGACATCTATCAGGCTACCTCCTCATTACTTCTTGCATGGACAAGGGGTTTCCCTTTTCCGGTTACAGCATCTTTGTGGATTACTATTTTTGAGATATCTCCTGCTTTTGAAGGTACCTCATACATCAGATCAAGCATGAGATTTTCAAGAATAGCCCTTAAGCCCCTTGCCCCAGTATTCTTTCGGCTTGCCTGGCCAGCGATCTCCTGTAGTGCGTCTTCGGTGAATTCCAGAACCACGTTCTCCATGGAAAATGTTTTCTGGTATTGTTTTATCAAGGCATCATTAGGTTCGACAAGGATCCTTACCAGAGCCTCAATATCCAGATCCTGCAATGGCACTATCACCGGAAGCCTTCCTACCAGTTCAGGAATGAACCCAAAGGACATAAGGTCCTCAGGCTGCGTATGGAGTAGCAAGTCATACTTCTCATGATCCTTTAGACTTAATACGGTGCCTCCAAACCCGATGATCTTTTGATTTACCCTTCTTGCTACGACTTCTTCAAGGCCATCAAATGCTCCTGCGCAGATAAAGAGGATATTCTTGGTATCTACCTGTATGAAATCCTGATAAGGGTGTTTACGTCCTCCCTTGGGAGGCACATTGGCTACTGTCCCCTCAAGAATTTTCAGAAGGGCCTGCTGAACTCCTTCTCCTGAAACATCCCGGGTAATGGATGTGGATTCGGATTTCCGAGAGATCTTGTCCATCTCATCGATATATATGATCCCTCGCTCAGCTGCCTTGACATCATAATCAGCTGCCTGGAGGAGTTTGACAAGTATGTTTTCCACATCTTCACCCACATAACCTGCCTCTGTTAAGGTGGTAGCATCTGCCATGGCAAAGGGTACGTTGAGTTTTCTGGCAAGGCTCTGGGCAATGAGTGTTTTTCCACACCCCGTAGGTCCTATTAGGAGAACGTTGCTTTTCTGAAGCTCTACATCGTTGTCTGATCTGAAGCTGTTGTTATAGATCCTTTTGTAGTGGTTATATACCGCCACAGATACACTTTTCTTGGCATATTCCTGTCCTATGACGTAATGATCAAGAAAAGATTTAATTACAAGAGGTTTTGGCAGTTCTTCAAGAGGTGTCTCAAGGATCAATTCCCCCTGAAGGCTATCCTCACCTTCTTCGTTTAATATTAGATTGCATAGGTGAACACATTCATTGCAGATGTATACACCTGGTCCTGCAATTAGTTTTTGAACTTCATCCTGTCCTTTACCGCAAAATGAGCAGTGCAGGTCATTCTTTTGTCCTCCGTTGTCCTGGTCCTGAAATTTGAACATCGGAAAAGACCTCCTTTTATGCTGTTAGAGAAATCTCTATCCAGGCTGGTAAAATGCCCGTAAAAAAACAAATAACAAGGGAGCGCCGGTATGGGCTCCCCTATTTTACAGCTTTTACTGAACCGGTGCAGGCAATTCTGTCAATTATCCCTATCGGGACTGGATCACTTTGTCAAGAATACCATATTGGACTGCTTCATCAGCTGACATGAAGAAATCCCGTTCCGTATCGGTCTTTATTTTTCTCCTGGACTGTCCCGTATGATTTATAAGAATATCTGTAAGTCTTTCCCTCATCTTAAGTATCTCACGGGCATGTATTTCGATATCCGATGCCTGCCCCTGTGCTCCTCCCCATGGCTGGTGTATCATCACCCTCGCATTGGGAAGAGCAATCCTCTTTCCCTTTGTCCCTCCTGCAAGAAGGACTGCCGCCATACTGGCAGCCTGACCGATACATATCGTTGAGACCGGGCATTTGACATATTGCATAGTATCGTAAATTGCCATGCCGGCTGAAATTATTCCGCCAGGACTGTTGATATAGAGGTGTATATCCTTATCCGGATCCTCGCTTTCAAGGAAAAGAAGCTGGGCCACGGTAATGTTCGCGAGATTTTCGTCAATGGGTTCTCCGATAAAGATTATCCTATCCTTTAGCAGACGACTGTATATATCGTAGGCACGTTCGCCTCGCCCAGTCTGTTCGATTACCATTGGAATGAGCATTTAAAATCACCATCCTTCAGATGGAGTTAATTAGTTTTCTCCTGATCTTCCGGTTCCTTATCTTCGGACGAACCTTCTGTTTCGTCCGAAGATAGTCTGTCCACTTCTTTTACCTTGATCTTTCCCATTACAAGATCAACGATCTTTCCATACCTTACCTGATCGGACAACTCTCTTACCTGGTCCCGGTCCCTCAGGAGAGAACCTTTGACAGTTGTACTATCAACATTATATTGGGCAGCGATCTTTTCAATTTCTTTTTCAATATCATCTTTATCAACAGAGATCTGATGTTCTTTCGCCAGAGCTTCAAGTACAAGGTAACGTTTTACCTGGTTTTCAGCTCGTATCCGAAGATTTCCTTCATAATGATCTGGGTCCATGGATGTCTCTTCCAGAAATTCCGTAAGAGATTTGTCAAATTGTTTCCTTATATTCTCCTCATCCTGTTTTTTAAGATTTTCCAGTTGTCTTTCTATCATATTATCAGGAATTTCAACTTCAGTTACATCGGCAAGTTTCTCTATTGCCTCATTCTGACATGCATGGAGGCTTTCCTTTTCCAAGCGTTCCAGGATATTATCCCTGATATAATCCCTGAATTGAAGTTCTGAATCTATCTCTTTGCCGGAT
>JAFGMB010000256.1 GCA_016927765.1 Synergistales bacterium | reverse complement strand
TGTCTCTGCATGGAATACCTGAAGTTATCAAGTATATCCGAAAGATCGGGTGCGGTATAAAGCTTCCAGCCTCCTGACACCTTATTAAGAACGAGTCCATGGTCTTCCTCTTCATAATGAGAGCGAAGTGACTCCAGGGAAGAAAGTATCTCTTTCCTGGAGGCTTTGAGAATAGAACAGAGATCATCGGATGGTATCAGCGGATCATTGGATACGAAGAGAATAGCTTCAAGATATCTCTCCAGGTCTGACAGAGAAAGGGTTTGACGAAATGATGACATCTCCGAACATCTCCTCCTGTCGAATAAAAATCCTTTTCAACCTTGCCATTTCAAGTAGTGCAAGAATAGTGACCACAAAAAAGGGAATTGAGAAGGAGGGGTGGACCAGTTCTTTCAACCGTAATTCCCCTTTCCCCTCAAGACATACAGCGATCTCTTTAATCCTTGTCTCTACCTGAACCTCCTCTGGAACCGCCATGGGGATCCCTTCGGGCAGCATGGATAACACGGTATTCTTCTGGCTGATACGGACCTCTTTACTGTAGATGGTCCTCCACCAAATGGCAGCCAGGTTATAAAGGTCTCCAAGATCGTAGAGAGGATACTCTTCATGGGGGATGTCCCTCTCGTAAAGCCTTTCCTGCCGTAATTTCATGGCTTCCATTACCTGTCTGGCCTTCCGGTAGGGTCTGTATCTTTCAAGCAGAAGAAGGATCTCTTCTTCCGACATGCTCTTTTCTTCAGGGCTGTCTTCTTCAATAACATCCTGATCTGGAAAAAGGGTCATGACTTTTTTAAGCAGAAGGCCTGCTGTCGCAGTGATAAAATCTGCGATCACATTAATGGGGGCCTTTCCCGAACCTGACAAAAAGGCTCCATATACACGGACCAACTCCCCAAGTCTGACCTTTGATAATTCTATTTCTCTGCTTTCCACAAGACAGCATAGAAGGTCAAGAGGGCCTGAAAAGCCCTCCACATTGACCTCCAGTTTGGAAAGATTATCTATATAATTCCTGTCCTCAACGTTCTCTTGGAACAAATCCAATGGCATTTACCACTTCTTCCATGGTCTGACCTGCCATTACCTGGGCTTTTCGTGCCCCTTCATGGATTAGTGCCTGAAGAAGGGTTTCATCGTTCTCGTATTTTGCCCTTCTTTCCCTTATGGGGATCATGGCTTTTTCTACGTGTTCCCTGAGTTTCTTCTTACAGTCCACACATCCGATCCCGGCTGTCCTGCATCCTTCAAAGAGTTCATTTTTCTGGTCTTCATCGCTATTAAAGACCTTATGGATATCCCAGACCGGGCATTTTTCAGGGTCTCCAGGATCGGTACGTTTTTCCCTGGCAGGGTCGGTCATCATGGTCCTAAGCTTTTCCCATAGCACATCAGGCGAATCTGAAATATTTATGGCATTACCATAGGATTTGCTCATTTTCCTGCCATCTGTCCCTGGGACCTTGGGCGTAGGTGTCAGTTTGATCTGGGGTTCCACGAGCACATCACCGTAGAAATTATTGAACCTTCTGACTATCTCTCGTGCAATTTCAAGATGGGCCGACTGATCCTCTCCAACGGGCACCAGTTGCGCCTTATACAGAAGGATGTCGGCTGCCATAAGCACAGGATAGCCAAGAAAAGCATAATTGCTCAGATCCTTGTTCTGTATGTTCAATATCTGCTCTTTATAGGTAGGACACCTGTAAAGCCATCCAAGTGGCGTTATCATGGATAAGGCAAGATGCAGTTCCGCGTGCTGGGGGACATGTGACTGAATACATATGGTACATTTTTCAGGATCAAGACCGGCAGAAAGCCAGTCAAGCAGGACCTCCCTGCAGTTATTTCTGATCTGGCTCGAATCCGCATAGTCTGACATCAGAGCGTGCCAGTCAACGACGCCGTAAATACAATCATATTCGTCCTGCATCTTTACCCAGTTGGTCAAAGCCCCTGCCAGATGTCCTAAATGGAGTTTTCCCGTGGGGCGCATGCCGCTGAAAACACGCTTTTTCATTTCTGATCACCTCAATAAGATAATTTGAAATAGTTCCTGGCTGAGATCTGAATCAGGCTTAGCGATGGACCACCTGGAAAGTATCAGGCAGATCTCAAAGAATGAAGCCCGGTATCCTGGCCAGGTCCTTTCGCCTGTTCAGGACCCTTGTCTCAAGACCCGTATGTTCCGAAATAATAACCCCCAGATCCGGTATGGAGACCCATTCCATTTCTCCATGATCGACACATATGATCTTCATCTCCCTTTCAAGAGCCGCCATTATCTGATGATATTTCATATCAGCTGTTATAAACGTGTCGGCCTCCATGTCAAAAGCCCTTTGCCAGAGATCCCCTCCTGAACCTCCACAAATGGCCACTTTCTTTGTGTATGCCTGGTCTGCACCGTAAAACCTTACCCAATCGAGATCCCATTCCGACTTGGCTATCCTGGCAAGATCCTGCAGCGTGAGACCCATTTCGGGCAACTCTCCTAAAACGCCCATTCCTGATACTCCATCAGCTGATGGTATTAGAGGGATCATTTCTGAAAGACCGATCTTTCTGGCCAGGGAAACATTGACACCTTCAGGTGATTTATCCCAGTTGGTATGATAACTTACAATTCCCATGTTTCTGGAAAGAGCGGAAAATAAAGTTCTGGGAACGTTGTTTTGAAGATCCAGGTTTGATAGAGATTGATATATGAGTGGATGATGAACTACCAGAAGTTGACAACCTTCCTCATAGGCTTTCATTACAGCTTCCTCTGTAGCATCCAGTGCAAGGGCTACTTTTTCTACTTCCCAGTTGCGGTCTCCGGCCATAAGACCGCAATTATCCCATTCCTCTGCCCAGTCAAGGGGAATACGGCTCTCCATTGTCGAAAGGAAATCCCTGATCTTCATGGCCTTTCCTCCTTTGATGATTTAAGGATCTCAGGGGATCGTATCTGTTTATAATACCCTATAAAAGGGGTTTCCCTGAAATTCATTGGGATGTAATAAAAAAGCCGCTTCCTCTGGAAGCGGCTATCTTTTCTGGTGGGCCTACCTGGACTCGAACCAGGAACCT
>JAFGMB010000255.1 GCA_016927765.1 Synergistales bacterium | reverse complement strand
GTTAACACCACGGGTAGCGGCAAAGGCTGTTTTTCCGTTTGATTTTGTGGCGACTTTCATACCCACAAAACCTGCAAGACCACTTGCAAGGGCTCCCAGCAGGAAAGAAATAGCGGTAGGCATGCCTATCTTGTACCAAAGAAGACCTGTAACAAGAACAACAAACGGAGCAAGCCATTTATATTCTCTGGACAAGAAGGCCATAGCACCGTTCTGGATGATCTCCGAAAGTTCATTGACCCTGGTATTATCGACAGTGAACTGGATAACCTTGTTATATGAGACGAAAGCATATGCAAGAGCAAGTACCGCGGAACCACCAACCAAGAAAATCAATTGAAGCCACATTAGAGAAACCTCCCTTTGAAGATTGAGAACATAAAATACGTACAAGCCCGCCACGAGGGCGGGCATCTTATACAGAAGCGCAAACAATTATAGTCATGAGGTTGGAGAAAAACAAGTTTTTTGAGCATAATTACATCAAGAGTTCTGAAAATCCTTGCAACCTTTATTCTTTCGGCTTTTTGTCACGTAAAAAGATGGAGATACCCTTTCCAGGGTCAACCCCCTTAAGGGCTGACAACATTCCCCGGATACCACCCGAGAGAAAATCTGAAACGAATTCCTTTACCGGGATTTGTTTATCTTCCATGTATATCTCCATGTCTCCCTTATTCTTATTCTCCCAGAGAGACAGGACATATTCAAAGAGGGGCTCGATATCCTCACTCCGGAAAAACCTTACCCAATCTGCTATCAGGGGTCCATCGTAATTGTAGGTTGCCAGCAACCCGGGGGGAAGGCGATCATCCTGAGGGAGAGATCCGACCCATATTTTGGGAACAGGAACATCTTTCCCGCCCTCAAGGATAACCAGGTCATAACCTGGAAAAAGTCTTTGTATCCCAGAGACTGTGAGCTTATCAGTTTGCATTTCCATTTTTATGGAACAACCAGACCATAAGACTGAAGGCAATCCCTTGTTAAGTACTTTACCCGAATCGGTGCTTTCGCCGGAAAGGGAAATGTTCTCACAGGTATGTTTTACATATCCTGTTTTCATGCCCCTTTCCATGAATCTTTCAAGTAATTTTAGAACAAGAGTTGTTTTTCCAGAATTTTTTAAACCTGATACCGCTATCACAAAAGGCATTCAGACCTCCAGAAAAGTTAAGTAAGTTCAGGAAAAATCTAATCGCTGCTCAAATGGATCTTCCACTCTTTTCTGTAATTGTCGAGCATGAAAACAAAGAGTGTTATCACAAGGGGTCCAAGGAAGAGGCCAATAAAGCCCCATGCTGTAAGCCCCCCCAATACGCCCACGAAAACTATAAGAAGGTGGATATTGCTACCCTCTGAAATAAATATTGGCCTTATAACATTATCTATCAGGCTGACTACCAGCAGTCCCCAAATGAATAATACAATTGCACTTTTCCATTGCCCTGTATACAGGAGATAGAAAGAACCGGGTACCCAGATCAGAGGGGTACCAATGATCGGGAACATGGCAAGAACCGTCATTATTGCTCCAAAAACCAGGGGGGTGGGAAGTCCGACATACCACCAGCCTATTCCTCCAAGGATACCCTGAATGATTGCGGTAAGGGTTATCCCGTACAACACCGCCTGAAGTATCCTCTTAGCCTGTCGGTAGAAAGCATCCTTTTCATCCCTGGGAAGAGGAGTAATATCCTTCACGTAATCCAGTATCAGGTGACCATCGCGGATAAGAAAAAATGACGCCACAGCTATAACAATAAGCTGAAGTACTATTCTGATGGCATTTCCAAGGAAGCCTCTTGATATGGAAGCGATGGACGAAGCAACCCACTGTCCCGATTGGCTCAGAATATTTCGAAGGAAACTGAATTGCTCAAAAAGGGGTTTTGCCCATTCCCAGAGCCCTTCAGGCAAAAAGGCAACAGGGGCTTGTGCGGTCCAGGTACCTTCAGATGCTTTGAGATAATCGGCGATGATCGAATAAAGCCTTACACCTTCCCTGGCCATGACGAATCCAACCATAACAGTCGGCAAAACGATCAGTACGATAATAAAGACAGTCATAATAAAAGCAGCCACATTGGACCACCTTCCTCGTAACAGTTTGTGGTATATGCCCTGATGGATAGGATATACAAGGAAGGATAAGAGAGCCGACCATGCCAGCGGACGCAAGAGATTAAAGCTTATTATATATGAAAGCACTGCAAGAAAAATAAAGACTACAAGAAAAGGTATGAAACCCCCTTTTATCTTTGAAGGACTTATCCTCCTTTGATCAATCTCCATTTCCGTTTAACCCTCCACAAATGAATATGTTTACCTTTTCTCTGAGATGTCATTGTCCTTGAACAAAGTATATATCGTATTCGATACGAAGACATTGTTTCCCTGTACTTGAAAATAGGGACACGGTTTCACCATGTCCCTTCACTTTTCAAAGATCTTTATTGAACGATCTGATGTATTGGACTATCCTGGTAAAAAAGATGACAAGGAACGACAGGCTCATTCCCATTCTATTGTTGATGGAGGCTTACTTGTAATATCCATGACGACCCTGTTAACACCGGGAACTTCGTTGCATATCCTTCTCGCGACCAGATCCAGAAGCTCGTAAGGAAGTCTTACCCAATCAGCAGTCATTCCATCCTGAGATTCGACCGCTCTCAGTGCGATCACCTCAGAATAAGTTCTTGCATCACCCATTACACCCACTGTCCTCACAGGCAGAAGGACACAAAAGGATTGCCAGATCCTGTCATAAAGGTCGGTTTTGGCTATCTCCTCATGGAATATCGAATCAGCAGCACGGAGGGTTTCCAGTCTATCTGGAGTTATCGGTCCAAGGCATCGAACTGCTAATCCAGGCCCCGGGAAGGGATGTCTCCGGATGATGTCTTCGGGGATCCCAAGCATGGTACCAATGGTACGCACTTCATCCTTGAAGAGATCTCTCAGGGGCTCCAGGACCTTTAGATTCATGTCATCAGGCAGACCACCGACATTATGGTGGCTTTTTATCACAGCTGCACCTTTCCCTTTATGGCCGCTTTCGATAACATCAGGATAAAGGGTCCCCTGGAGGAGCCATTTGGCTTCATGAATATTCTCTGCTTCTTGTTCGAAAACGCGTATGAAAGTCCTGCCTATGATCTTCCTCTTATCTTCAGGGTCGGTAACACCCTTAAGCTCCTCAAGAAAAATCCCCGAAGCATCTGCATAATGTACCTTGAGCTGAAGCTCTTTGTATCTTTCAAGAACATGTCCAGCTTCGTTAGCCCGCAAG
>JAFGMB010000254.1 GCA_016927765.1 Synergistales bacterium | reverse complement strand
GTAGAGATATCTTCCGAAGAAGGGTTACTGAGATCTTCTCCAGGGGACATGATAACGATATTACCCCTTTCTCCCGGAGTATCCCCTCGATATGTTGAAGGAAAGCTGAAAACACCGTTATTCTCCATCCCAAGGCCTCTGATCTGGATAACAAAAGTGTCTACCTTCTGTTTCGGGAAAAACACAAGTCCCTGGGTTTTCCCCTCCATGGGCTGATCGAAGATCTCATCATAGCTGATGGGGGAGACTCTTTCTCCTCCCTGTTGTATCAGGAACATCTTTTGTGAAAAGGGTTGAAGGTCAATTGCCCTGTTCCCGAAAGGGACTATGGAAAGCAGGAAAGGTTCCGCTTCATCCATAAGAAGCTGTTGCCTGAAGGAGTTCCTGTAATTCTCCTTCTCGCCTTCAGACGGAGAGCTATCCCTGTATTGTAATTCAGTCCATGGATCGACTATCTCCTCAGGGTAATGGAGCAACCACACGAAACATTCCTCTCCCCAATGAAAAGAGGTCCATTTATCCAATATCAGATTGACCTGGCCTATCTCTGCTCCGTAGGCCGGTGCAAGTCCCATAAGTAAAACCGATATCAGGCAGAGTAATATCATCTTTGCCTGAGAAAAGGTCTTTTTCAATTATTACAACCTCACATCGATGATCGCAGATACGCCTACACCCTGTACCCTTTTGAACCTCTGTAGCGGGTTTTCCGAGTCGATGGGCACAAGGATCTTTACCCTTAACCGGTTCTGGAAAGTGGCTTCCAACTGGGCAACTGCCTTCGTACTATCCACAGCGTCTCCCTTGGGACCGGCTACCTGGGCTGCTCCTATCCTGGTACCTGTTCCAAAAGATACTATGGGGACCACCTTGGTGTGGCCTTCGACTTTTGCCCCTTTATTGAAGGTAATGGTATTGATGAAATCATTAAGTGGGCCGGCAACGGCGCTCACAAGAAAACCCCCGCCCACCACACCTATAAGATCTGAAAGGTCCACGGCCATGGCAGCCCCGGAAAGGAGCATTCCAAGCACTATGAGAACAGCCAGTGGTTTTTTAAGGAAGGATATCATTTTCATTGAGTCGCTTCCTCCATTCCTTCGAAAAGGTCATCCGAGACAGCTTCCTCGTCCTTTTCGGCGATCATCCCCTGAAGACCTGGCGGGACGGGGTATGAAGAAACTCTTACAAGCTCGCTGGTCTGGACATAGACCTGGGTCCCCTGGGGTATTTCCTTGGCATCTCCCCTTACCAGGAAGCCTCCGGCGAGGCCTATGGGTCCAAGGAGTATGGCTCCAACAAAACTTGTACCCACCGCTGCCAATTGGGCCTTTTCGGCTTTTGCGGCTTCTTCAGATTCCTGTCCCCTTGTGAGGTAGATCTCCTCAGGTCCAAGGGGGATCAGTTGGTCAAAGGCTATCTCTATCTGTGAGGGTCTGCCGAAACTTTTCGGTTTCTCCACTTTTGAAACATGGGCCTTGATAGTGCTCCCTTTGGGGGCCACGAGGGACGTGCCCACCACGAGATCTTCCGCGAGGATCATTTTCACCTGTTCTCCGACCTTGATGCCTGACGGGTAAAGGGACTCCCTCAGTTCCGCCTTGAGAACGGTACTCTCGGCGATCTCCGTGTCCTGCCATGTTACATTCTCGGCAAGAAGAAGGCCAAGAAGTCTTTCGAGCCTCATGGCAAGAGGTTTGGTCTCCATTGAACTACCTTCAAGGATCTTTTCAAGCTTGCCTATCCTGCTTTCAATGGGTTCAAGGGGGAATACCATCTGGTTGAGCACCCATTCTGCCACACCGAGCTTGAAAAGCATGGGAGGCTGAGCGGGTGTCCCTTTTTCAATGAAATTGATGAGTGCGTTCTGCCTGTCCGATATGCTTCCAGGCAATTCCCGGCCAAACATGGAGATCTCAAGGTCAGTGAGCCTTGCTATCAATCCCCCGGTACGGCCTTCACCGAAAACCATGGATTCGGTCCTGTCCAGCAACTGAAGGGTGGAAGGTTCCTCGGTTTCTTCTGCCGAAAAACCGACCGCAGACATACAAAAAACTGAGACCAGGATCAAAACCAGCAAAGCAATACCCTTCTTCATGATCTATTCCTCCTTTGCTTTTCCCATATTTCTGTCAAGAACTGCCCTGATGAAACCCATAAAGAGCGGATGGGGCCGCACCGGTCTGGACCGGAATTCGGGGTGGAACTGAACTCCAACATACCAAGGGTGATCCTTTAGTTCCAGTATTTCCACCAGGTCAAGGTCGGGGTTCACTCCTGCCACTCTCATTCCCGCCTGTTCGAGGCGGTCACGGTACTGGTTATTGACCTCGTACCTGTGGCGGTGTCTTTCATTGATCCTTTCCTGTCCATAAGCCTGCTGGGCCAGTGTCCCCGGAACAAGCTCACATAAATAGGTACCGAGTCTCATGGTACCACCCATTTTATCAAGATCTTTCTGTTCTTCCATCAGGTGAATTACCGGGTTAGGCGTACCAGGATCTACCTCTGTGGTATTCGCCCCGGAGAGGTCGCAAACATGCCGTGCAAATTCTATGACAGCCATCTGCATTCCCAGGCAAAGTCCAAGGTAGGGTATGCCATTTTCCCTTGCATAACGGGCAGCTTCGATCTTGCCTTCTATCCCTCTCGATCCGAACCCCCCCGGAACCAGTATGCCGCTGACTCCACTTAATATTTCCTTCGCTGATGCTTCCTCTATATCTTCAGCTTCAACTGCCCTTATCCTTACCCTGGTATCGTGATGGATCCCCGCATGGGTCAAGGCCTCTACAACACTTAGATAGGCATCTTTATGGTCGATATATTTCCCCACCATGGCGATCTCCACTTCCGAGGATGGCATGGAAAAGCCCCTGACCACCCTCTCCCAGTCGCTGAGGTCTGGTTCCCCGTCAGCCTGTATGGACAGGTACTTCATTACCAGCCGGTCAAACTTCTGCTTGTACAGGCTCAGCGGGACCTCGTATATAGTGGATTCATCCTTTGACTGTATCACTGCCTCCCTGGGGACACTGCAGAACAGGGCTATCTTGTCCCTCATGTCATCACTTATATCGTGATGAGATCTGCATACTATCACGTCAGGCTGGATACCTATCCTGCGCATTTCCTGAACGCTGTGCTGGGTAGGTTTTGTTTTCATTTCCCTGGCCGCCTCGAGATAGGGGATAAGGGTCACATGGCAGTAAAGCACATTTTCCCGGCCCACTCTCGAAGAGATCTGGCGGATAGCTTCCAGAAAAGGCTGTCCCTCGATATCGCCCACTGTACCTCCGATCTCGGCGATAAGGACATCCTGGTCAGAAGCTGCTTTCAGGATCCGGTCCTGGATCTCGGAGGTGATATGGGGGATGACCTGGACCGTAGCACCAAGATATACGCCCTTGCGCTCTTTTGAGATCACAGAAGAGTAGATCTGTCCGGTGGTGATGTTATTCCTTGAGTTGAGGGATTCGTCAATGAAGCGCTCGTAATGCCCCAGGTCAAGGTCAGTTTCGGCACCGTCATCGGTCACAAAGACCTCTCCATGCTGGAAAGGGTTCATGGTTCCTGCATCTACGTTGATATATGGATCCATTTTCAGAATGGAGACCTTCAATCCCCGCTTTTTCAGAAGGACCCCCAAAGACGCCGCAGTAATGCCTTTACCCAAGGATGAAACCACTCCACCGGTCACGAAAATAAATTTAGCCAACATATCCACCTGCTTTGAAAGACCCGTATATCCAGGGAGTCCTTGAGAATTTTAAGGGGGGAGTAACTCCCGATCTCATTATACATGGGTAATTCATTTGAAACCTCCAGGATCGAAAAGATTTGTAATATTGAAAGCATTGAATTCAACAAAAATCTGGACCAGGGGAGCTACCCTGGCCCAGAAGAATCATCTTATCAAGTTCCTGAAAAACTGGCGGTCCTTTTATTACCTGAGAACCTTTAATGGATTAATAGGCTTATTGTTCTTTCTCACCTCGAAATGAAGGTGCGGACCCGTAACCCTTCCTGAAGAACCGACCTTTCCTATGGCCTGACCGGAAGAGACCTTTGTCCCCTTCCTCACAAGGAGGCGGCTGCAGTGGGCATAGAGCGTGGAATAACCATTACCGTGGTTTACCACCACTACCCTGCCATAGCCACCCATCCAACCTGAATAGGCGACCCTCCCCCCCTGGGCTGCCCGAATTATAGTCCCTGTCCTGGCCTTGATATCGACACCGGTGTGGAAAGATCTTTTCCTGGTGATAGGGTGTCTGCGCCAGCCGAAGGGACTGTTGACCTTTCCGACCACAGGCCAGCGGAAATCCCTGGAATAACTTACACTTCTCCCGTCACTGAGGCTGTAGACCGAAGAGGCAGGGGACGCGCCAGGAATAAAGACATTGTCACCTATCTGAAGGGTATCTAGATCGATCCTGGGATTCGCTTTTCGGATCAGATGGGGATCACTTTTGTATTTCGAGGAGATGGTGCTGAGAGTATCGCCTTTGGATATCTTGTGGAACAACCCGTCCTGGTTGGGGACTTTCAATGTTGTCCCGGGCTTGAGATAATCCGGGTCTTTGAGTGTATTACACGCAAAAAGAGTATCGATGGAAAGATTGAATTTGTTGGCGATGGACCACAGGCTGTCACCGTTGGAAACCACGTAGGCTGTTATCTTGACAGGATCTACCTGATTCTTCTTCTCCAGTTCCTCTGCCTTTCTTCTTTCAAGTTCTTCCATAACCTGGGGAACGAACTCGGAAGAGGCAGGGATGAGAAGGAGCTGGCCTTTCCTGAGGAGATCGGGGTTGCTCAGAGCATTGGCCCTGGCTATATCATCAGGGGTAAGACCGTATTGCTGGGAAATGACCACCAGGTTTTCTCCTGAAGCGACCACGTGTTCGGACCAGAAAGCAGACACCTCTTCAAGGACAACCTCTTCAGAAGGTGCTTCATCTTCCGCTACGAGGGCATTTTCTTCGAAGGTGACCTCTTCAAGCTGGATCTCTTCCCGTGGCAATTCGGGGTCGGAACCTTCGGTATCCTCCATATCATCCTGTGCGGATTTTTCGCCTTCAGCAACGATCTCCTTCAGCGCCAGTTCTTCAAAAGCAAAGGATGAATTCTGGGGAAGGGGACCTATGCCTATGATCTCACCTTCTGAAGCAAGATCGCTCATAGACCCTTCCATTGAGTCAGACATCTCGATGACTATAAAACCGGAGGTAGAACCGCTTTCCTGGTCCAGAAGAAGAGATGACCCATCAGTCAGGCCTGTACCTGTGGCCCTTCTTGTACAACATATTGAGAGAAACACGGTGGTGGTAAGCATTAACAGTATTATGATGGCAAAGCCGGTGCGATTGATGAATTTCCTGATTCTCTGAGCTGGGGAATCGTCCAAAAAGCTTCCCTCCTCACTGCGATCCTTTCACTGACGAAGAGGCAACAAACACCTCCGACATTATAACGGAAATTATTCAGATAAAAAACACTAATCTAAGATTTCTTGATTGTCTTCAGAAATTCAAGATTGGACTTGGACTGCTTAAGCTTGTCGATGATAAGGTTCAGTGCCCCTGCCTCATCCACGTTTACGATCCTTCTTCGCAGCAGCCAGATCTTTTCAAGGTCCTCCTCGTTGATAAGGAGCTCTTCCCTGCGCGTACCGGACCTTGTGATATCCATGGCGGGGAATATCCTCTGTTCAGAGAGCTTTCTGGACAGATGAAGTTCCATGTTGCCCGTACCCTTGAATTCCTCGTATATCACATCGTCCATCCTGCTTCCGGTATCCACAAGGGCTGTGCCGATAATGGTCAGGCTTCCTCCCTCTTCTATGTTCCTCGCCGCCCCGAAGAAACGCTTTGGGAAATAGAGGGCCGCAGGATCCATTCCTCCCGACAGGGTCCTTCCCGAAGGTGGGACCACAAGGTTGGATGCCCTGGCAAGTCTTGTAATGGAGTCAAGCAGAAGGACCACGTCCTTGCCGACTTCCACGAGCCGCTTGGCCTTTTCCAGGGCGAGGTTGGCTACGCGAAGATGTTCCTCGGCAGGTCTGTCAAAGGTGGAGGCGATGATCTCACCGTCCACGGACCTGGACATATCGGTGACCTCTTCAGGACGCTCATCTATCAGAAGGACCATCAGGAATATTTCAGAATGGTTGGTGGTGATACCGTGAGCAATGTTCTTCAGGAGTGTGGTCTTTCCCGCTTTTGGAGGAGAGACCAGCAGGGCCCTCTGCCCCTTTCCTATGGGCGAGAAAAGATCCACCAGTCTGGTGGATATCTCCCTGGTGGCAGTCTCGATGTTCAGCCTTTCGTTAGGGAAAATAGGTGTGAGCTGACCGAAGTTAGGCCTTTTCCTGGCATCTTCCGGGTCAGAAAAGTTTACCATCTCGACCCTGAGAAGAGCCTCATAATGTTCCTGCTCTTTGGGTTGCCTTACAAGTCCCCATACCACATCTCCGTTGCGGAGACCGAACCTTCTTATCTGGGAAGCGGAAACATATATGTCGTTATCGCTGGGAAGGAGTCCCTGGGGCCGCAGAAAACCATAACCCTCGTTCAGTATCTCCAGGGTACCTCCACCAAAGCGGTATTTCATGTTTTCCGCCTGTTTCTTCAACATTGCAAGTATAAGATCATCTTTTCGCAAAGCACTGACACCATTCACACCAAGTTCCTTGGCTATCTGTTTAAGCTCTGTGGTGATCAACCCTGAGAGCCTGGTATAGGAATATCTTGGTTTGGGAACGGATTTCGCCTCGCCGTTATTGCCGTTACCATTACTTTTGGCAGGAGGTGTCTCCTTTTGGGAAGACTCGTTGGTGGCTTCTGCCGTGGAGATCTCGGGATTATTATCTGTCATTGGCCTTTTTATAAACCTCCCAGTCAGCAAGGAATTTTTCCATGCCTTTTTCAGTAAGGGGATGGTGGAACAGTTTTTCCAGCACCTTGAATGGAATGGTAGCCACATCGGCTCCTGCAAGGGCACACTGTGAAACATGGGCTGGGTGCCTGAGGCTGGCCGCCAGGACCTTGGT
>JAFGMB010000253.1 GCA_016927765.1 Synergistales bacterium | reverse complement strand
GATAATCCATGATTCCATCCTCGAACTGGGTTCCGCCGAACAGGAACTGGGTGGAAGTAACCCGGTATCCAATTACGAGATATGGAAGTACCTTTCTGAACACTCTTTCCAGACGGCTCTGTTCTGGGCTGCCGCTACGAACCGATGGAGAGTGCGGAGGAGGATCCTCCTGTTCCTCACCAGGCTTCACAGAGTGGAGCCCATGCTTACGGGCAGAGATCTGCTCGAGCTGGGTTATCCCGAGGGGCCGGGCATCGGGAGGATGCTCTACGATCTTCGAAAGGCAAGGCTTGAAGGTGATGTCGAGACCAGGGAAGATGAGTCAGACTGGTTACTGCGAAACTTTGCATTACATAGAGGAGAGTGACAACTGTGTTTGGATTTCCTTCGCTTCCGATACTTCTTTTGAGTATTCCACCGGTCCTCTGGGCCATAACGTTCCATGAATTCTGTCATGGATACGCTTCCTACAAGCTGGGAGATCCCACTCCCGCGGTGAGAGGGCGTTTGACACTGAATCCCCTGGCACACCTGGATCCAGTGGGAGCCCTGATGCTCCTGCTTTTTCGTTTCGGGTGGGCAAAACCTGTTCCTGTGGATCCCAGATATTACAAAAATCCGAAGAGAGATATACTCATAGTCTCCGCGGCCGGGGTTTCGGGCAATCTTCTGAGTGCACTGGTATGCGGTATCATTGCAAGGTTCCTGCCCCTTTTCCTGCTCAGGAATTTCGCTTTTCTGATGCTATTGCAAATGATGGTGATCATTAATATCGGTCTTGCCGTTTTCAACCTTATTCCAATACCACCCCTTGATGGGTCAAAGCTTATATACCCCCTATTGCCGAGAGCATTGCTCCAGAAATATTTCTGGCTGGAAAGATACGGGATGTTCGTTCTTATGGCACTTCTTTTTCTTGGCGTGATACAGGGTATCATGGGTCCTGTTGTGCGAACTTTATATCACCTGTTCATGCCTTCGTACCTATGGATATTCTGAGGAAAATAGAGAGGAGAACAATTTGAAGATACTTCTTACAAACGACGACGGTATTTTTGCCCCCGGCATCTCTGTAATGGCGACCTGGCTGGACAACAGGAACTATGATTCCTTCGTGGTAGCACCCAACAGGGAGAGAAGCAGTATAGGACATGCCATTACACTGCACCGTCCCCTGAGGTTATGGAGAGTTGAGAATGGACCCTATCCTGTAGGCTATAAAAGCTATGCCTGTGATGGGACCCCCTCTGATTCAGTCGTCCTTGGTGTGGAAGAACTTGTTCCCCAGACAACTCTTGTGGTGTCAGGTATAAACAGAGGGCCCAATGTTGCTGATGACCTGACCTATTCGGGAACTGTATCGGCAGCCATGGAAGGCGTCATCCTGGGATGCCCTGCCATAGCGGTTTCGCTTAACTGGACCCGGGAAGACCCTGAGGAGCACTTTGAGACAGCTGCAGAGACAGTATGCAGCATTATTCAGTGGATAGAGAAAAATCCCCTGCCAAAGGGCGTACTTCTTAACGTGAACGTTCCCAACGTTCCATTGAACATGATCAAGGGGATCAGGGTGACCCGGAAAGGTGTCAGGATCTACGAGGGGAAAGTCACAAAACTCCAGGATCCTCACGGTAGGGCCTATTTCTGGATCTCCGGGAGACCTGAAGACCGCCTTGTTGAGGGTTGTGACGTCTGGGCTCTTTCCAGGGGGTACGTTTCGGTTACTCCCATACATATGGATATGACATGCTATGACTGCCTCAAAGATATCCTGGAAGGTGGGCTTGAGGAAATAGAAGTGGGTTGAAAAAAAGATAATTGACAATCGTTCACTCTTTTGTATAATACGTAACATTAGTTCATAAACATGGAGACCTTACAGTTTCTCAAGCGATGACGGGGAAGAGTAGCAGAAAAGATACTTCAACAGAGATGGGGGGTCACCGGCTGAAAGCCTCCCTTGAGGAATTTCTGCGAATAGAGCCCCTGAGCGCGTTTCGAAGAAAGATGGGAGATCCCATCAAGTAGAAATGTTCCGACCTTTTTGGACGGATGCCGAGAGAATGGGACCAGCTCCCATTAACAAGGGTGGTACCGCGGGTGGTTTCAGCCCGTCCCTTACATGAGGGATGGGTTTTTTTATTTGAATCTGCAAGTTCATATGGAGGGCATACACGATGGATAAGAAGAAAAACAAGGGAAAAGTAGTTCTGGCGTACAGTGGAGGTCTTGATACCTCTGTAGCGGTCATATGGCTTCAGGAGCAGGGTTATGAGGTGATCACATTTACAGCAGATGTGGGTCAGACCGTAGATCTTGAAGCTGCCAAGACAAAGGCTTTGAACGTTGGTGCTTCCAAAGCTTATATCATGGATCTGAAGAACGAGTTCTATTCAGATTTCATACTTCCAGCCCTGAAGGCCAATGCCATGTACCAGGGCACCTATCCGTTGAACTCCTCCCTTTCCAGGCCTCTTATCACAAAAAAGATGGTCATGATAGCGAAAAAGGAAGGGGCTGTTGCAGTGGCTCACGGCTGCACAGGCAAAGGTCAGGACCAGGTCAGGATAGAGGTATGTTCCAATGCCCTTGACCCATCACTCCAGGTCCTTGCTCCTGTCAGAGACTGGCATTTCAGCCGGGATGCCGAGCTTGAATATGCCAGGGAACACGGGGTCCCTGTAAAAGCTACAGCTCACTCTC
>JAFGMB010000034.1 GCA_016927765.1 Synergistales bacterium | reverse complement strand
ACTATCTCCATAGCGCTTATCGCCTTTTTTATGTCTTTGCTCAGAAGGTAGACTATTCCGGAAGCTGCTCCTGCACCTGCTGCTACGCTGCAGCCACACACAGGACTTAGTCGTCCCATTCTGCTCTTGATGAAGGATGTGGTGAGGTGGCTGAAAGCTATTGCTCTGGCTATATCCTCCCTGTGTTTCCCGTAATGTTCTCCCACCACGTAGACGGGAAGGATAGCAGTTATGCCGTGATTGCCGCTTCCGGCACTGCTCATCACAGGGTAAGGGGCTCCGTCCATCCTGGCATCTGAAGCAGCCGCTGCCACCGCCTTGACCTTGGAGCTCAGGTCGTCCGAATCATAATGATCTCCTGCCATCTCTCTTATGGTGGAACCCAGGTTGATCCCCACGGTGTGGCTGAAACCGTACTCGGCTATGGTGAGGTTCATGTCAACTCCGTTCATGACATAATCCACGTCCTCGGCATCCATGTCTTCCGCCAGGGATACCAGTTCAGTGAAGTTCATTCCCGCCACCTCTTCAGGTATGGAGAGTTTCTTTGCGGTGGGTCCGTCTTCCTGTTTTGTTTCTTCTGCCTGAAAAATGGTTTTCCCGTTGAGGGTCACCAGGGTGATGTTGGTGTGAGTGTTCTCTATGACGGCTACTGCCGTGTCCTTCTCGGTGTTGACCTTGGCCTCCACGTAGACCCCGTGACGGGCAAGGTCGGGAACGATACTGACCAAGCCGGCTCCCACCATGGACTTCGACAGTTCCACGGTGTTTTCGTCGCAATCCTTGAGGACCTCCAGGCCGTATTCGGACCTTCCGCAGAGGGATGCCATGGCTGCAGCTATATCGTTGCCCTTAAGGCCGTTGGTCCCCGGGATGCCCACGTACATCCCGTTCTTGTAGATGCTGTCGCTTACCACTACCTCGATGTGTTTAACGGGGGCTCCTCCAAGTTCCTCTACAGCCCTCGCTACGCCCAGTGCCACCGCACCGGGCTCGGTACAACCCAATGCAGGCTTCACTTCCGATCTCAGAAATTCCTTGATGGTGAACACTGCATGACCCCCCATTGATAATGATTATCGATTATATAACAGATCTTGAGGAAAGGCACAGCAATTTTCAGAACCTTTAGAAGTGTAATTGAAAGTTGAAAAAAATAAAAGGACAGGGATCCTCTTTTGTCCCTGTCCTGGTGATCAGATAGGATAGTATTCCTGTCAGTAAAGGTCAGTGCTGAGATATTTCAGGCCTGAATCACATATGAGGAATACCACGGTCTTTCCCTTTTCAGGCCCGAGGAGCAGTTTTCTCGCGGCAGCCACATGGGCTCCGCTGGAATAACCACCGAAGATCCCTTCCATTCTTGCAAGGTCTGCTGCCCCTGTCCTGGCTTCCTCATCGGATACCTGGATGTAACCATCCACGAGGTCTTTCTGGAGAAGCGGCAGATCCCGGGAATAACCGCAACCCTGGATATTGTGCTTTCCGGTTCCCTTCAGGCCGGCAAACCAGGCTGCCTGGAGGGGTTCTCCCAGATAGCATCTGATCCGCGGATCATGTCTCTTCAGGGCTCTGGAGATGCCTGTAAAGGATCCACCTGAACCAGCCATATCAACAAAGACATCCAGGTATCCTTCTGTATCTCTAAAGATCTCTTCGCCCGAAATCTCTTCTCCCTTTACGTTTCCTTCAAGTTTGAACTGATCTGCCCTGAAAGCCTTCCTTTCTCTTACGATCCTCCTGGCTGCTTCTTCAACAAGGTCAAGGTCTTTTCCCGATACCTGGCCTGGGACTGAGTCAGAAGCCTGATCTACAAGAACCACTTCTGCCCCCAGGGCCTTCATCATCCTGGCTCTTTCCATGGAATTGCCTTTGGACATGACAGCAACGAACCTGTAGCCTCTTATGGTGCTGGCGAGAGCGAGTCCCGTTCCGGTATTGCCGCTGGTCAGTTCTACAATTGTATCACCGGGTTTTACCATGCCCTTTTTTTCTGCTTCAAGGATCATGTGAAGGCCTACCCTGTCTTTCTTGCTGAAACCGGGATTGAGATATTCCAGTTTTGCAAGCATTCGTCCTGAAAGTCCGTAATATTTCACCAGCCTGGAGCAATTCACCAGCCTGGTATCTCCGATAGCCTGAAGGATGTTATCAAGTATCCTGGTCATGTTTTCCTCCTTGATGGAAAAGGACTGACTGAAAGGCCTGCCCCTATTCTCCCAGGCCGATCTCTTTCTCCACGGGCTTCATGGCTTCAAGGGTTTCCGATATCAGTTCTTCCAGAGGCATGTCGAGCATTTCAGATCCTTTTTCAACGACAGAGCGATCTACACCTGCTGCAAACCTCTTGTCCTTCCATTTTTTCTTCACAGATTTGACAGCCATGTCCTGGAGGGATCTGCTGGGTCTTACAAGAGCCACGGCTACGATGAAACCGGTCAGCTCATCGATGGCAAAGATGGTCTTTTCCATAAGGGTCTTTGGTTCCACGTCTGTGCATATACCCCACCCGTGGGACTGAAGGGCCCGGATGATCTCATCGGGATAACCGGCTTCCCTGAGCCATTCAGGGGCAAGGTGGCAATGCTTTTCAGGATTATCCTGGGTCTTGCCCCAGTCAAGGTCATGGATAAGACCTGTAATACCCCAGAGCTCCTCATCTTCTCCGAATTTTCTGGCGAAATGTCTCATTGTAGCCTCAACAGCAAGGGCATGCTTGATATGATTTTCGTCCCTGTTATGTTCCCTCAGGAGCTCCATGGTTCTTTCCCGTGTAATTTCCATATTTTTCACCTCTTCTGAAAAGTTTTCCTTGATATGGACACCCCTGCAAAGATACAATATATCGTACATAAAATCAATATAGTGGAAAAACAGGGGGTTATGATGGAACAGGTTACACGGATTATAAGTGAAAATCTGAAAAAAATCAGAAAAGAAAGAGATCTTACTCTCCAGAGTCTTGCAGATCTGACCGGGGTCAGTAAAAGCATGCTCGGAGAGATAGAAAGAGGTGCCACGAACCCCACCATAACAGTTCTATGGAAGATAGCAAAGGGGTTGAAGATGCCCTTTTCCCGGCTGATAACACAGGGAAGGGAACCGGTGATGCTGGTAAAAAGGGAACAGATGGAACCTGTGGTTGAGGGTTCAGGATATGACGTTTTCTCCCTTTTCCAGTTTGATGAGGACACTAAATTCGAGGTTTTCATGGAAGAGATACAGCCAGGAGCAAGGTACACTGCAGAAGTCCACACAGGAAACGTGGAAGAGCATGTTCTGGTGGGACAGGGGAAATTGAAGCTTACACTGGGCGATGAAGAATATCTTCTCCTCGAGGGTGAAGCAATGAAATTCACTGGAGAAAGATCTCATGCCTATGAAAACCCGGGAAATCAAGTGGCAAGGATATTTTTTATCCTCCATTACGGCGATATGATCTGATCATTGGAGGTAGGACAAATTTTCGATATCTTTGAAAAGGCCTGACAGATCGAGGTATTCTTCAGAGGAATCAGGAATGATGACTGAGACGGGTATTCTCATT
>JAFGMB010000252.1 GCA_016927765.1 Synergistales bacterium | reverse complement strand
CGATCTCGTGTATTATCAGGACATCAGGTAGATATGAAATTAAGGAGGATCGCCCATGCCCCTTCAAGGGAAAGGACCTTTCCGTTCCGCCTATAAGTTGATATCGTCCATTACCCTCTGTCTTGGGACAGGAATGGCCGGGTCCTTCTTTACCAGGGCTTCCCTGTCCGACTGGTACATGTCCCTGAGAAAACCCTGGTTCACGCCCCCCGGGTGGCTTTTCGGACCAGTCTGGACCATCCTTTACATCATGATGGGAATAGCCCTTTACCTTGTCTGGGCCGACCCTCGAAAGGGCCTCTTCCGGAGGAGGGCCCTCTGGTCTTTCGGCGTCCAGCTTCTCCTTAATTTTGCCTGGTCCCTGGCCTTTTTCGGCTTGAGGAGCCCCATGCTTGGTCTTGCTGTGATACTTGCACTGCTGATCTCCATAGCTGTGACCATTTATTATTTCCGGATAGTGTCCCGGACAGCAGCCTTTCTCCTTTACCCCTATCTTTTGTGGGTGATCTTCGCCACTTTCCTGAACCTGTCCATATGGAAGCTGAACCTGTAAAAGATCCTTATTGTGTAATGGAGTGATCTTTCATGCCTGTATTTGAAAATGCCCTCATCAATGAAAAAAGCCCCTATCTCCTCCAGCATGCCCATAACCCCGTGGATTGGTTTCCGTGGGGAAAGGAAGCCCTGGCAAAGGCCAGTAAAGAAGACAAACCCATCTTCCTTTCCATAGGTTATGCGACCTGCCACTGGTGCCACGTGATGGAGAAGGAGTCTTTCGAGGATGAGAACGTAGCTTCCCTCATCAATGACACCTTTATACCCATTAAGGTCGACAGGGAGGAGCGTCCCGACCTTGACGGGGTTTACATGGCTGCTTGTCAGCTTATGAACAACAGCGGAGGGTGGCCTCTCAATGTCTTCCTGACGCCGGAGCGGAAACCCTTCTTTGCTGGTACCTACCTGCCAAAACACAGCAGAGAGCAGATGCCAGGCCTGATGGAGATAGTGCCCCGGGTAAAGTTCCTCTGGAAGACCCAGAGAGATTCCATAATGGCCTCTGCAGAGAGCATCCTGTCCAGTCTCCGCAGCGGATCGGTACTGACCGCTGGAGACTTTCCACCTCCGGAAATTATCGAAAAGGTCCGGAAGCATTTCGATTCCAGCTATGATCGTGCGTGGGGAGGTTTTTACGAGGCCCCCAAGTTTCCCATGCCGGGGATCCTTCTATTTCTTTTCGGGCTTCTGAAAAGAGAGGAAGAAGGACCTATCCTCGAAATGATCACGAATACCCTTGAAAAAATGTCCCTTGGAGGAATGAGGGACCATCTTGGAGGGGGATTTCACAGGTATTCCACAGACCGTAAATGGGTACTCCCTCATTTCGAGAAGATGCTTTATGACCAGGCCCAGCTTCTGCTTCTTTATGCTAAAGGATGGGAGGTCACAAAAAGGGAGGATTTCCTTAACGTGGCCAGGGGGATCATTGAGTATGTCAGACGAGATATGACCTCCCCGGAAGGCCCTTTCTTCACGGCCGAGGATGCGGACAGTGAAGGGGAGGAAGGGAAGTTCTACCTCTGGTCCCTGGAAGAGATAAAGAATATTCTACCCCAGGACTGGCCTGTCTTTTCTGTCGTCTTCAATGTCCGGGAGGATGGAAATTTCAGGGAGGAGGCATCGGGACAGAAAACGGGGACCAACATCCTTTATCCCGGAAAACCTCTTTCAGTCCTTGCCGAGGAGTTGAATATCCCCGAAGACCGCTTGAATGCGAAGATCGGAGAATGCCGGGAAACTCTCCTTTTGGAAAGAGAGGGAAGGGTTCGTCCTTTGAGGGATGACAAGATACTCACGGACTGGAATGGGCTTATGATAGCCGCCCTGGCATATGCCGGAAGGGTTATGGATGAACCTGAACCTGTTTCCATGGCCTCCAGGGCTGCTGATCTCATACTTGAAAAGATGATAGACCATGAAGACAGGCTTTATCACCGCTATCGGGAGGGTGAAAGGGCAATAGGGGCTTTCCTGGATGACCATGCCTTCCTGTCCTGGGGATTGATGGAGCTGTACAGGTCCACTGGAAAGGAGTATTACCTGGATAAGGCCGGAACGCTAATATCCGGTATGATGGACGGGTTCTGGGACCAGGATAACTGGGGTTTCTTTTTCACCGCGAAAGACCAGGAAGATGTGCTTTTCAGGAGGAAAGAGGCCTATGACGGGGCCATCCTTTCGGGCAATGCTGTCGCAGCCCATGTCCTGGCAGAAATGGGTCGTATCACCGGTAACGAGGGTCACAGGGATCTGGCTGGAAAGGTCCTGAGGGCATTTTCTTCTACCCTGACCAGTATCCCAGCTTCTCATACCTCTATGCTGAAGGTCATGATGGATCTTCAGGAGGAGTGATATCTCGGCGATGGGCGTTCTTTTTTCTGTGCAGGTAGTAATAGACTGCTCCGAGTCCCAGGCATAAAATTACGAGGATCAGGGTTATCTGGTGGAGGTACTCCTCGAGGAGGTCCTGGTTGTTGCCGATGAGGTAGCCCAGTAATGCCAGGGTGATGACCCAGATCCCTGCACCAAAGCCTGTGAAAATGCAGAAAGGCAGAAGCTTCATCCTCGCCACTCCTGCGGGAAGTGAGATGTACTGCCTTATGCCCGGGATCAGGCGGCCGATGAAGGTGCTGATGTGTCCATGGTCCCTGAAATATTTTTCTGCCTTGTCCAGGGTTTTCTCCGAGACCAGGAAATATTTCCCGTATTTTTCAAAGAAAGGCCTTCCCAGCCTGAGGGATATCCAGTAGTTGAAGAGGGCCCCCAGGATACTTCCGATGATACCCATGAGGATCACCATGAAAAGGTTCATCCGGCCCTGGGAGGCAAGAAAACCTGCTGGAGGGATCACTACCTCGCTGGGAAAAGGAAAAAAGGAAGACTCCAGGAACATCAGACACAGAATGCCTGTATATCCCATCTTCCCCACTGTATTCACAAGCCATGTCACCAGAGCAGTTAACATCCTTCACCTCGTCAGGGGGATACTTTTCAACGCCCTTCCGGGCCGCTCAATTCTAACCCTACTGACCCCAAAACTCAATTATGTACCCCTATTCATCAACGATCCACCGGGAATGTTCATAATGTAGATCCAAAGCCGTCAGGAGAGGAACCTTCAAGGATCATCGGAATATATATCCCAAAGCAGGGTGCGTTGCAGATCCGCCTTAACTCAGCCTTATGGGTTATTCCGATGCATCAGGTCCGTACCACTTGGCCCTTACGGGTTTATACGATGATTTTCGACGGAGTCTGCGGTGGACTTCAGCTTACCAGAACCCTGACACATAGTAGTTGTAGTTGTACGGTGCGCTGAAGCGCACCCTGCAAAACTAATTTTGGATTGCCCTTGTCAGCCGATTTTCGATTTTGGATTAAACCCATGAAAAGCTCTCTTCCATGTTACCCCGCGAAGCGTCCGGCTGTTCGGACCTCTTCGGAGTTATCCAACGGTCTTTGACAGGATTTGCGGCGGAATTCTCGCCGGATTAAAACAGATTCTGACCCTGTGAAAACCCGGGACATATCTGAAAAAAATGATGTTATTTTTTCAGGGCAATATGATGATCCAGAGGCAGGATCGGAAAAGCCTGGCCTGGATCAATTATTGCAAGATGAGCAAAAAGGGCCAGAGTTGCTCATATGTCCGGGGTTGCAAAGCTTTTGCACCCCTCTGCGTTCTCAGCGTGTACTCGGCGCCCTCGGCGGTAAGCTTTTGATCTTGACTTCCTCAGAGATCCTCCTCCGTGTCCTCCGTGGTGAACAAGGTTTTTTCGGGTTTGACTTTACCATCAGAATGATCTTTTGTGGTTTGCTTTTGTCATTGTGTTCACGCCTCACCACTTCGGGATCGTATCTGCCATGTCCAGGGCAACACTGGCCCATCGGCGCATCTCCACCAGGTCATCTCCCTCGAAGGTCACAGTTCTTCCGCCGGTCCTTTCACAGCAGGGCATGGTCGCACAGGCATCGCACTGGCTGGTGTACTGGAAGGTGATATCCAGCCTGTAGGGAGTTACTATATCCAGAATATCAAAGAGTCCCTTCTGTAGGCCCTGTACAGCTTCCCTTGCCCCCAGGGAGATCTTCTTCCCGGTTTCCCCTGGTGAAAGGAGATCTCCGCAGAACTGGCCTCTTCCCGTCTTTACGGGGCATGTGATCACCCTGTCTTCTAAAAGTTGCTCTGCTTCGCTGCAGACAGCCTGGTCACCTGTCACCAGTATCACCGGTATCCCGTAATGGGCGCAGAGGGCTGCATTGAGCCCCACCTCGCCAGCAGGTTTCCCGTTAAGCCTGATCTCGTAGGCCGATGTGGAAAGGGAATGATCCATTACAGCCTGGGCTGTCCCTGCCATAGCGTGGTAGGCGATGAGGAAAACCCCGTCAGAGCCTTCAAGGCCTTCCATCATCCCAAGTTTCTTTGGTGAACCACTGATGAGGGTAATATCAACGTCAAATTCGCGGACATCCAGGTTAGTCATCCTGTCATGGGCATCATTCACTAATATTTCGGTGGCGCCCGCTATTTTTGCCCCCTCCACGGCTGCCAGAAGATCGTGCATCTGCATGGCTCTGCCAAAGGAGTAACCCTCTTTTCCAGGTGTTACCTGGTCAGGGTGGACAACCCCGGTAGCCCCTTCCATGTCAAGGCTGATGTAGATCTTCATCAGCCTTGTCCTTTCTCATAGACCACTTCGCCTTCTATCAGGGTCATGACAACGTTGGACCTGCTGTCCAGGGGATCGCCATCCCAGATGACCACATCCGCATCCTTCCCTTTCTCTATGCTTCCCAGTCTCTTTTCTACTCCAAGGTGCTCCGCAGCGTATAGGGTTATGCACTTGAGCGCGTCCTCCCTTGAAAGTCCGGCCCGGAATGCCAGAGAGGCGCAAAGCACAAGATGTTCAATGGGAATTACAGGGTGATCGGTGATTATGCAGATATGGCAACCTGCATCGAGGAGTTTCTTCATTGTTTCCCAGCTTTTGTTTTTCAGCTCCAGCTTGGGCTTGCTTGTGAGGGTAGGCCCTATTGCCGCCCTGACCTTTCTCTTTCCCAGGTATTCCGCAAGGATATGGCCCTCAGTGCAGTGCTCGATGGTATAAATGAGGCCGAATTCCTCGCTGATCCTTATGGCCGTAGCGATATCGTCAGCCCTGTGGGCATGGATGCTCAGGGGTATTTCTCCCTCCATCACCGGCACCAGGGATTCCCAGGTAAGGTCTCTCTCATGGAACTTATCATTCTCTGCAGCCTCGGTTTCTTTTTCGATATAGTTCTGGACCTTTATGAGGGCATCTCTCAAGCATGCTGCGTTTCCCATCCTTGTGGTGGGGAGGACCTTCTTCTCCTTGTATACCCCAATGGGGTTTTCCCCCAGTGCGGCTTTCATGGAGGAGGGGGCAAGAAGGATCATTTCATCTACCACGGTGCCATGGGTTTTCATCACGGCACCCTGGCCTCCTATCACATTAGCGCTGCCCGGCAGGGTCTGGACACAGGTGACACCTCCGGAAAGGGCATCGGCGAAAGCGGTGTCCTGGGGAGTTATGGAGTCGATTATTCTCAACTGGGGAGTAATGGGTGAGGTCATTTCGTTTCCGTCAGTGAAAGATTCCGGAATGCCCTGCTCGAAAGCCCCTATGTGGGTGTGTGCGTCGATCAATCCGGGGGTTATGTGCCTGCCCTCCGCATCAATTATCTCCGCGTCAGGCGGGATGGTCACATCCCTTCCCACTGCCGAGATCTTTCCTTGTTCTACCAGGATGACCCCGTCCTCTATAATGCCTCCTGAAATTGTCTCGATCTTTCCGTTGATTATGGCTTTCATGATCTCCCTCCCTGAAGGATCCTTCAATTTTGGGCTTGTCGCGCCTTTTTATTTAAGCAAACCATATTCTTCCTCAGTGTAGTGTATCAGACTGAAAAGGGCTCTACCGAGCATTTCCCCTTCAGAAAGATCAAAACCTGTAAATCTTGATTTCACCAGTTCACCATGGAGGTACACGCAGTAAAACCAGAGAAAATGCCCTGATTGTTTGATAAGACCAGAGAATTATTACTAACACACAACACCAGTCAATGTAGGGCGTACTTCAGCGCACCCTACGCAGGGACATATAAGAAAAATGACAGTTTCATTTTTCAGGCAAGACAGCAATGAGCAGGCAAGACCCCCAAGTCTGCCTTTAGGTTCTGCTATTCATCACACACCCTGTGAAGATGCTTCATCTCCCCCGTGAACATAACTACCGTTATTATCGCTGCACCTATGTCAGCTATGGGAAAGGCTATCCAGATCCCTGTCAGGCCCCATAGATGGGGGAGCATAATGACCAGAGGTATCAGTAGCAGGATCTGTCTAAGCATGGAGAGTATGAATGAAGGCAGGGCTTTCCCCACGGCCTGGTACATACCTGAAGCCATGATCTGAAAACCGTCGACAGGCAGTCCCAGTGCAATTATCCTCGATGCCGTGATGCCTATCCTTATGACTTCCGGGTTTTTAGTGAATAGAGAGAGTAGTTGGGCTGGAAAGAAGAAAAAGGCCACAAAATTTATCATCGACAGGATCGAAGAAGAGAGGATGGACATTTTCATTGCCTCTTTTACCCGGCAGAACTTCCTGGCCCCGAAGTTATATCCCACTATGGGCATGAGGCCCTGGACCATACCAAAGATAGGCATGATAAGGAAAAGCAGCATCCTTCTCAGTATCCCGAAGGCTGCTATCGCCATATCGCCGCCATAGATCCCAAGCCGATGGTTCAAAACCACCAGCATCAGGCTTGCGCTTCCCTGGCGGGTAAAGGCGGATATGCCTATGGCGAAGGTCTCTTTAAGTATCTTCATGTGCGGTCTCAGATATCTGGGTTTGATCCTGAGGCTGCTTTTGCCTGAGACGAAATACCATGTCAGCCAGGCAGCAGTGCTTCCCTGGGATATGACGGTCGCCCATGCGGCCCCCTTGACACCCATGTGGAGGATAAAAATGAATATAGGGTCCAGTACTGTATTTACCCCGGCAGAAATAAGCATGGTCACCATTGCGAACTTTGCATTTCCCTCGGCCCTGACCACGTTATTTGTGGTTATGGAAAAGGCGAAGACCACCGTTCCAAGGAAAATTATCTTCATATAGTCGAAGGCATAGGGGAGGATGTCGGTGCTTGATCCTAAAAGGAAGAGCAGGGGCTCCAGGTAAATGATCCCGAAAGTAGCAAGGATAAGGCTTAAGGCCACCACCGTGGCGATCATGTTGCCGAGGGTATGGTCAGCCTGCTTGTGATCCCCTGATCCCAGGCTTCTCGAGATTATGGATGCGCCCCCTATCCCTATGGCCTGGGCCATGGCCATGATAAGCATCTGCAGGGGGAAGGCAATGGCAAGTCCCCCGATAGCAAGAACACCCACGCCCCACCCCACAAAAAGGGTATCCACGAGGTTATAGGCTGCCTGTACCATCATACCCACCATGGCAGGTGAGGACAGCTTCAGAAGCAGAGGAAGCATCTTTTCTTCTCCCAGGAACCTGGTCTTATGTTTCATGAATTCCCTCCCTGATAAGAAAAAGTATAACAAAACAAACCGCGCAGTCTTTACCACGGAGGAGATCTTTCTCTTTGGTTAAACCCCAAAAAACCGGAATAAAGCTCACCTCAGAGATGATTTTTTTTCAATATATGAGGGCTCCAGAGAAACCCTGAGAGAAAAATATTTCTCTGTTGAAGCCTCAACATCCTTGTTCCCTGGGTATGTCTCACCTGGGGTGTTTTGTAAATTTGCCTTAAGCCAATTTATTACGGTTTGCAGGGTACTTCATTTTGTAGTTGTAGTAGTGGTAGGGTGCGTCCATAGATGCGCCTTAACCCCATTTACGAAGGTATGCGGCGTACTTCAGCCTTTGTATTTGTAGGGTGCGCTTCAGCGCACCATTGATTTTTTAGATCAGATATTTTTCGGTGCGCTGAAGCGCACCCTACTCAGGGACATATCAGAAAAATGACAGTTTCATTTTTCAGGTAAGACAGCAATGAGCAGGCAAGATCCTCGAGTCTGCCTGCCCTGAAGATTTTAAGGACTTAAGACCTGCTCTTGAAAAACCTGGGACATTAAGGAAAAGGATAAAATCCT
>JAFGMB010000251.1 GCA_016927765.1 Synergistales bacterium | reverse complement strand
GTTTTCGCCTGGACTCCATAGATCGTCCTCCCCTGGGGGACATCCCTTCGACCCTTGTATCACTACTTGTGGGTCATCCTATGATCACATGGTCTTACGAGCACAAATTCAATGATGAAACCTTCTCGCTGAACAGCCAGGATATCATAGAGATCCTCGGTGAGCCTGAAATGCTGAGAACTCCTGATATAGCTCTCTGGTTGAAGGATTTCATCAAAGAGAATCTTAATGCCATAAGGGGAGGGAATCCTTTCAATTAGAACAAATCCTGTTTTCAGGTCTCTTACTTCTGTATCTTTCCTTCACTACGCTGCTTTGTTATCCAGTAGTGGATTGCCCCTGATAGAGTTGTGATATAATATACCCATAGAGAGTAACCCTGCGGTGTGCGTGACCATGATAGTTGTCTTGAGCCAACACTCGATTATTATAAGACTGGAGTCCGCACCGATGGAGGAGATGTTCAAACATCACCGAAGTTAAGGTCTGGCAGGTCTTAAAGTTAACGGATCGGGTCAAGACGCCCGTGGCACGGCATTGCGGGGAGAATTTTGGGAGGGGTGCAGGCATTGGGCTTTGCGCCCCTTCTTTTTTGATGTTTTAATATACTGTGGGTTATCATTTCTTTGGAGGTTAAACATGGCAGAAATTTCGAAGCCCTTCTGGCACCCTTCTGTATCTTTGGGTTTCATACTGGACTGGGATGGAGTGTTGGCGGATACAAGGCTTGATTTCTCGGGGATCCGTAACAAGTATTTCGCAGGTAAAAGGGTTCCCCTCATAGAAGCAGCCAACCTACTTACCCAGGATCAGAAAGATGAATTATGGAAAGACATATACGAACTTGAAATGGAAGGTGCGGCTCAAGCTGTTCCGGTCAGTGGTTCTCTTGATCTGGTTAAGTGGCTTGATGACCACGGGATCCCATGGGCGGTCGTATCAAGGAATTGTATGGATTCGATATATCTGGCGGCAGGGAAGATTGGATTTCCTCTTCCCGAGGTGACCATGAGCCGTGATGAAGGACCTCAAAAACCTGACCCGGAGGCGCTTTGGCTCGCTTCGAAAAGGATAGGTATTCAACCGTCAAGATGTGTAATGGTAGGGGATTTCCTTTATGACCTGGTAGGAGCGCGACGGGCCGGGATGAGAGCAGTGCTGGTCGAACGAATGGGAGAGGATTGGGATTTCTGGGCTGATGCATGTTTTCCTCAAGTTTTAGATCTACTCAAGAGCCTTTCTGATCCTCTTCCATTGATACCCTGGGAATATCATTCACTGGTTAACAGGAAAGGAAAGGCATGGCTCCAAAAATCATGGAACTTTCATATTCTTCTCCCATCAGACGACCCACATATCTCACAAAAAGCCTTCCATGCGGCTTCTCTCGGAATTGGACATATTTCGGTCCCTCCAGGAGAAACAGTGAGCATGGATCAATGGGAGAATTGGCCTGGAGCCAGATCGATCTTTCTTGATGCACCCCTTGCCCAATCTTTGCGAACTTATATTGAGGGACATTTCCCTCTTGTTTCCATAGAAGAAAGTTATGAAGGATATCATCCTGGTAACAGGGACCTGGGAGACTTGTTGGAGGAAAAGATCTCTTGAGTGGGGAACAGTTTCAGTTCGGTCTCGATAATGATATTTCCACACCATCTTCGTCAGAAAATAAATGGGAGACTCCTCTTGCAGAAAGAATGCGACCACAAGACCTTTCTCAGTTTGTAGGACAGGCTCACCTCATGGGGCCTGGTGCTCCCCTCAGGAAGTTGTTGGAGATCGGGAAGGTTCCCTGCTGCATTCTATATGGGCCCCCGGGTGTCGGAAAAACTACTCTCGTCAGACTCATGGCTTCCGTTACAGGGCGAAAGATCATGGAGATCAATGCAGTTTCCGCAAAGGTTTCACAGTTAAGGGAACTGGTGGAGGCAGCCAGGGCAGATAAGGAGTATAGCGGTGGTAATTCGGTCATAGCCTTTGTGGACGAGATATATCATTTCAACAAAAGCCAACAGAACGCTCTGCTCCCATCCGTGGAAAAAGGAGATATAATCCTGGTCGGAACAACTACAGAAAACCCCTATTTCGAGATAAACAAGACCCTCCTTTCCCGCGTAATTGTATTTGAACTGAAGCCACTTGAAAAAAAGGATATTAATTTGCTGTTAAGAAGGGCCATATCACAACCCCAAGGTCTCGGGGACTTTCAGGTTGACGTGGATGATCTTATGCTTGACCTTATAGCATCACAATCCGGAGGAGATGCAAGGCAGGCCCTGACAAGGCTTGAGCTGGCAGTCCATTCTGTTGCTGCAAGAGGAGGAGACAGCATTCAGAGGGAGGATCTTGAAGAATTGCTCCCTTCTGCTCTCCTGAGATATGACCGTGCTGCAGATGATCATTATGACACCATATCGGCACTGATCAAAAGCATGAGAGGTTCAGATCCAGATGCCGCTGTTTACTGGCTCGGAAAGCTTATAGGGAGTGGAGAGAACCTCCGTTTCATTACTCGAAGGCTTATGATATTCGCATCTGAAGATATCGGCCTTGCAGATCCAGGAGCCCTTTCGATAGCGGCATCTGCTGCCTACGCTGCCGATATGGTGGGTTACCCGGAAGCAAGGATAATCCTTTCTGAAGCTGTTCTCTATCTTGCCACAGCCCCGAAGAGCAATAGCAGTTACAAAGCTATTGCTGCAGCAGAAAAGGGGATCAGGCAAGGTCAAATACAGGAAGTCCCTTCTCATCTAAAGCAGGGTGGAGAAGGTTATAAATATCCCCATGATGACCCTAGGCATTGGATCCCGCAGAAGTATATGAACGAGAACATACGCCTGTATTTCCCGGGAGAGATAGGAGAAGAGAAAAGCATAAAGGAAAGGCTCCAGCAATATTGGAGACGATTCAGGGAAGAAAAGGAAGAATAAAAAACCCCGGGTTCGGCCGAACCGGGGGTTTTTTTGCAGACCCATAAAGATCCTACTCGTCGTATACTACGCCTTCAGGGTGCTCTTCAAGGAATTTCAACAGGCTTTGTTTTGTAAGAGCGATATGGTCGTCCATGAATCCCTCGGCTTTTTCGCAATCTCCAGCCAGAAGGGTATCGATGACCTCCACGTGTCCTTTAGCAAAACTGGAGATCTTGACATCTGATTCAACTGAATAGGTTCTGCATAGGTTGATCATGTCAATAATGTTATTAAGCATTTTTCTAAGATATTTATTCCCGCATTCCTTGTACAGGAAAAGATGAAAATCCTGGTCTTCCTTCAGGTACTCTGAATGCTCTGTTGAATCATCCATATTCTCAAATATCTGTCTGAAATGTTTGAGCTTGTGTTCCGGAGGGTTAAGACAGATGTTTCTTACAGCCATCTTTTCCAGGTCTCTTCTTAGTTCGTACAGATCTTCCGCATCTTTCTTGGTAGGCAGAGTAACATATGCACCCCGTCTTGGGGTCAGGGTTACAAGCCCTGTCTGTGCCAACTGACGGATAGCTTCTCTGACAGGTGTTCTGGATACTGCCAGCTTGTCAGCAAGTTCTATTTCAGATAACTTGGATCCCGGTCTTATAATTCCTTCTACGATTGCTTCCTTGAGCTTTTCATAAACGATCTGTCTGAGGTCCGGATTCCGGGCCGGTGATAATGGATTGTTTTTCATGACGATTCCTCCTTATGCTCATGAAAGACCTGTACTCATTATACAATATATGAAAAAGTTGTATAGCATTTTAAATCCTTCCTGCGTCTCATTTACAGGGAGATTCATGTCCCGACCTTGTCTCGTGGTCGATCCATAGTGAAAGCGCATAAAGAGAATCAGATAAACGGTTAATATATGCATAGGAAAGGTCGTCAAGTTCATTATTCCTGAATAGCTTGACTGCGATCCTTTCTGCCCTTCGAGCAACGGTCCTGGCCACATGAAGGGAGGCTCCTGGAACTGAGTCACCAGGACGGACAAAACGGAATGTCTCGCCAGTTATAGCTTTCACCTTTTCAATGATCCCCTCAAGATAGGATATATCAGGGGATGGAAGGGATCCGCACCTGGCAAGATATCCCATTACGGGGCCCAGGGCTTGTTCCAGTCGACAAAGTTCTTCACATATATCAGGATAGCTGCACGTGGCTCTCGCCATGCCTATATGGGCCTGGCACTCGTCAATAGTGCCATAAAGCTCGACCACTAAAGAGTCTTTCGGTACTCGGGTTCCATCGCAAAGGCTGGTCTCTCCTTTGTCTCCTCCCTTTGTAGTTATCCATTTGCCTGTCATTTATTCCACCTCATCTCCATTAACATTCGGGTTGAGTATGAAAAGTGCGTTAGATTCGGCGATCTTGTTGCCTTCGTAATCAAAAATAACACTTTCTGTTGCCACTTTCTTGCCTGTGATGCTGGTCACTTTCCCCTTTACGGTATATTCAACACCTGTCTTCATGGCCTTCCTGTATCGAAGTGACATTTTGGCAGTAACTCCCCACTTGCCGGAAGTTTTAAAAACTGACCAGGCCATCGCATCATCCATTACAGCTGCAATTATTCCACCATGGACAACTCCAGGGTATCCGTTCCAAGTATTATCCGGATGAATAGGGATCACTGTTGTTTTCTTATCAGTATCCCAGAAGATCACAACCCCCAGGGAACGAGGATTTTCGAGCTCCGGATTCCCACACACAAAACAACCTCTGGAACTTTCAAGTTTTTCAAGCATAGGCAACACCCCACTAACAACCTCATTATTAAAGGTTTATTATACATAATCAGGATGAAAAACAGTTATACTGCTGGACAAGGGTGGGGTAGTATGGTAAAAAATATGAGCATTGCCGGGATGGCGGAATCGGTAGACGCAGCGGACTCAAAATCCGCCGGGGGCAACCT
>JAFGMB010000250.1 GCA_016927765.1 Synergistales bacterium | reverse complement strand
CCTTTCTTATGATCAGGTCCGCCTTCAACACCCGCTCTACCCTTTTGGCTGGGGGTCGTCGGCACCTCCTTTCCTGCCTTCAGGTCTCGTCACGGGCGATCGAAGCATGTAAAACCAAGTCAAATTGTCAAGGAACGTATTCCATGTACATAGTATTGACCATGGTTATGTTATCTTTTCTTGAAGGCTTATACAATAGGACTTAAGACCCAAAAGATCCACAAGCTTAGTCATAACGAGGGGGAAAGTCACTTCTTTCTCCCTGTTAAAGGTAATTTAACTTTCATCCCTGCTTTATCTGCCTCCTCCATGAGAGGGGGCAAAGACCTTATGGATCTCATCAGAACCCGTGGAATCCCCTGAAAAAGCCCTTCATTTAATATCCCTGTGCAGATATTGATCGATTCAGGACCTGAACACCTGGAGCCTGTACTCCCTGGCCTTATCATGAAGGGCATCCCTGTCTATGGGTCGGACCTGGCTTACTATCCATTCGCGCATCTTCCTGCCTTCCCCGGATTCCTGGTTATAGCTCATGAAATCCAGTTCTATGCCCAGTTTCTCCGCCACCTTCCAGGCGAGCAGGGGCCATACCCTTCCGATATCACCGATGATGGGTATGCTGCCCTCGTGACGTGCAAAAGCTGACATCTCCATGCGGAAGGGGATCCTGGATATCTTTGTCTTGGGAAGTCCCTTGTTTATGGCCTCCTGGATCATGCTGCTTTCTTTCTGGATATCCTGGGCTTTTCTAAGGTTCTCGTCAAGGTCGATACGGATCAGGCTTTTATTCTTGAGGCTGTAGGTATGGACACCCTTCCACCATGACCACATACCATGGCCGGTATAACATTCGAAAGGTCCGTCATGGATCTCCTGTGTCAGGGCTACGGCGGACTCGATAATCACGTCGGCCTCTTCCAGCATCCTGGCGATACGCATGGACCTCTGGGAAACTGATATGCTGTCCCCGATGGATAAGCCCACATGGCCTCCCCCGATCATCTGGGGAATGCTAACCAGTACGGGAAGTCCCTTTTTTGCCCCTATCCCGATCATGGTCCTTTCATCTGCCCCCCAGCCGGCTACCTCCTCGAAAGGAAGGCCATACATCTTTGCGATGGAAAGGATCTCGCCTGCCAGCTCCTCTGTCCTGGTGCCCATGGGATAGGCCATGTTCCCTGCAGCCTTGATGATGATATTGCCTGTGATGTCTTCAGCCTTTCTCAGAAGTTCCTCGTCCAGGACCATTTCCTTTCTCAGGCTGTCCAGTTCCTCCTGGCCCATCTGGGTGAACTCGAATACGTTTCCCCTGGGCATGTATTTTTCATCAAGACCGAGCTGGGATGCGCCCACCATCTTGACCCGGTCCAGGGCGCCTGCCATTTCATGGCCAATAACAGCTGAGCTTGTGGTTACGCTGTCAATGATACCCTTGTCCATAAGCTCTGCTATGAGCGTTGTAACACCCTCATGGATGTTGGGTCCGCTTCCTGTGGCCACCATTATCTTTCCGCCCCGCTCCTTGACCTCCACCATTTTTGATATGGCTTCATCAAGGCTGCTCCTGGACCTGGCATCAAGGGTCTCGTAATATTCTTTCAGGAGATCGTTATTTATCTTCATTCCCTATTTCCCTCCTTTATCCATATGTTCCCTGATAAGCTTCCATGAACTGGATGCTGCACCGCCAAGTTCACTGAAGAAGTCGATGCACCTGGATGATATCTTTTCTCTTACCCCGGGATCAGAGGTTCTAAGCCATTCCTCTGAAAGGTCGTCGGGTTTGGTCACCAGCGAGGATATCCCAAGTTCACCCATCCTTTTCGAGGCCTCAGCAAAGTCCTCCATATGGGGCCCATGGGTAACTGGAACGCCGAAAGCGGCTGCCTCCATAAGGTTCTGTCCACCCTTGGGAACGAGGGAACCTCCAATGAACGCCCCATCACATATCCCGTACAATTCAAAGAGGACCCCTATCCTGTCCACTATCAGTATGGACCAGTCCTGCAGGGGTCCGGAGAGCAGGCAGGACCTTCCATATTTTTCGGCAAGCTCCCTGACCGCACCAGCCCGCTCCGGATGACGGGGCACAAGGATCAGCCTTGCTGAGGGGATCTTTCTCCTAACCCTATCAAAAGCCTGGAGGACCACCTGGTCCTCCCCGTTATGGGTACTGCCTCCAAGGAAGATAGGCTTCCCGGGACCTGTAAGTTTTCTTACCTCCTCGAGTCTGGCATGATCCCTTCTTTCAAGGAGAGCATCCACCTTGCAGTCACCTGTATGCACTATCTTATCCCGGGGCACCCCGAGCTTAAGGAGCTTTGTTTCGTCTTCCCGTTCCCGGACCATGATAAGGGTATAAAGACAAAGGACTTCTCTCCAGATGAACCTGAATCTTTCCATCTTTTCAAAGGATTTATCCGAAAACCGTCCATTTACCATGAAACAGGGGACCCCTCTCTTTGAAAGTTCGCTGAGGAGAGTGGGCCATATCTCTGTCTCCAGGGTGATATAAGCCTCGGGTTGTATGGTGTTCAGAGCCCTGTTCACTATCCTGGACACATCCCAGGGGTAGTAGAAATGTGCATCTACCTTGCCATTCAGAAGCCTGTCGAACATTTTTTTCCCCGTAGGGGTTATGGTCGAAAGGATCACCGGTTTAAGGGGATCCTCTTTGCGGATCTCGGAAATAAAAGGCAGAGAAGACTGGACCTCTCCGACGGAAACGGCATGGATCCAGAGTGGCCGCTCTCCCTGGACCATGTCCTGGAATTCTTTCGAATAGAAACCCCGCCGTTCATCAAAACCCTCACGATACCGGCGGGCAAGGTACGGGAAAGACGCGGCATACAGAAGATCCATGGAAAACCGGTAAAAGTTCAGGAACAACTTCAGGCCACCCCTGCTTTCAGTAATTCATGTAGATGTATCATGCCAACGGGTTTCTTCCCGACCATGGCGATCAGCACGGATATCTCGTGCTCTTCCATTATCCTGACCGCTTCGGCGGCAAGCCTCCCCGGTTCGATCGTCCTGGGTGAAGGTGTCATGGCGAGGGTTATGTTCTCATCCATACATGAGTAACCATCCCTTTCCATGAGTCGTCTAAGGTCTCCGTCCGTGAAAATGCCTGAAAGTTCCCCGGCATCATTTACAATAGCCGTTGCCCCGTAACCTTTACTGGTGATCTCGAAAAGGGCCTGGCTTACAGTAGCATTCTGATCGATCACAGGCATGCGGGAACCTTTTCCCATGATATCCTCCACCCTGAGGAGCAGTTTCTGCCCCAGGTTCCCTGCAGGATGGAAAAGGGCGAAATCTTCCCTTAGAAGATCCCTCATTTCAGTGATCATACCAGCAAGAGCGTCCCCAATCGCCAACTGGACGGTGGTACTGGAGGTCGGGGCCAGGTTGAGAGGGTCCGCCTCATTGATTATATGGGAATTCAGGGTTATGTCTGCATTGCAGGCCAGGGGCGAATCCATATCCCCTGTAATGGCTACGACAGGAGCCCCGATACGGCTGAAAAAGGGGAGTATCTTCAGTATTTCCTCTGTTTTCCCGCTTTGACTCAGGAAAAGCCCCACATCCTCCTTGCAGACCATACCAAGGTCTCCATGGGCCCCTTCGGCAGCATGAAGGAAAAATGAAGGTGTACCAAGAGAAGCGAGGGTTGCAGCTATCTTGCGTCCTATGATCCCGGACTTTCCCATCCCTACAACCACGAGGCGGCCTGAACAGTTCTGGATGAGCCTTGCTGCCTCGACCAGTT
>JAFGMB010000249.1 GCA_016927765.1 Synergistales bacterium | reverse complement strand
TGCGCGGTTTATCAGGAAGATAGACCCGGATAAGCCCTACGTGTTAAATGAGTCCGAATCTGAATATCTGGCCTGAAATATACGCAGTCATGGATCTTCAGAGCCAACCGGACCGGTCCGTAGAAACTGCCTGCCTGTCAAGGGCAGGCACAAAAACCGGTGCCAAGGGCATTTTTTCAGAAAAAACGGCCTGGTAGTGAAGCAAAGCTGATCTGAGATCCTCCCTGCACAGGACTTAAGATGGAATATCTGCATATCCAGCAAACAGGTCAATTGCTGATGTTAATAAATTTCCAATCCCGGCCTGACATAAAGGGAACCCTCACATATGAATTAGGGAGTGGTTTTTATTGGTTTCATGTCCGAATCTCATTTATTCAATTCTGGATATAGTCCGGATACCGGAACCTGTCCTGGATTCCAAGGGTCATCTAATCCTTCATGTCTCCGATACTCCTTCTTCCTTCTATCCCTGCTTCAAAAGGCTGGTATCGCGACTTATGCCTTCATGGATAATACATACGGGAGATCTTGTGGACGAGGTGAAAATAGGCCTTCACAGGAGAGACCTTGACCTTTACCGGAAAAAACTTGTAAGGATACGGGATATCATGGAAGAGCCTGATGGACCCGGCAACAGGAAAGTCCTGGTGACCCTGGGAAATCATGATGATGAAGAAACTGCCAGGACAGTCTTTTCTGACAATACAGGCATCTCAAGTTCTTTTTCACTCGAGATAGAAGGGCTGTCTGTGAATTGTGACCATTATCTTGCCAATCTTGAGGGAGGCCCATCCACGATAAATCTTTACGGCCACGACCCGTCCCTTCCGGCAGAAGGAGAAAAACAGGGGATCTTTCTGAATGGATTGAAGAGTATCAATCTTATTACCCTGCCCCAGGGTTTGATATACAGCCTTTGCTATCCCAGGTATGTGAACGATCACCGCCAGCTGAAACGCCGGAGAAGTCTTTAAACACCCCCCTGTAAAGACCCGCTAAGCCGGGTCTGCCCCCTTCAGTAGGCAATACCCAGAAATTCCGGTAGTTCCCTTGCCAATTCAACGGAGAGAAGGAACAGCATGGGATGAGATCCACCATCCTGGGAATTTTCAGTAAGAACAAAACTTGTCGAGGTCCCTGACCACGCATACAGCCCATGTCCTTCGAAGTCCTGCCTTTCAGTCTTGCCGAGTTTTTCCTGCAGACACTCAAGAACAATATCCATGGACTCATCGTAAATCACAAGGGCTGCTATATATTCCCCGCCGGCATTGAAAATACAGGTCACGTCGGGACGATCCTGACTTGAATAAGCCTTCATCTGACCGGGAAGCTCCATGTCATCATGTCTTGCCAATCCCTGGAAGGAGTCAAGATGGGTTCCCCAAGCCATACCGCAAGCCCCTCCAGGATCATTCTCGGAACTTATCTCACAGGCCTTTTCCATGATCAGGCATTTTCCGTCCCCTCCACAGCCGGGGATCACAGGGATCAATAGAAGTATGGAAATGATGAGGATACCTGCAAGCTTCTTTCCAGGCATTTTCCTATCTCCCCTCCTGCAAAAGATCACTTTAACCTGCTCAAAGATTATCACAAATTGAACAGGTTACACAAACAGACACCCGGAAAGAATAACGAACTGGAATAGCAGAGGTGGCCATGGCCGTAGTCATTCACCTGCGACCCCGCTCTAGCCAACCCTTCAATTCCACAGGATCCTGACATGGATTGAGGATGATCCGGGAATTCCTTCCGGAATATTGAATTTTTCAGGGGATCAGGCCCCAGAACATCCCCGGGGATACCTTGTCCAGTCCGGGATATTTCCAGTTCTCCGGGGAGGATGATCCTTTCTGATATCATTAGATCAGGCAAAACAACAAGGAGGTGCCTTTATGCAGACCAGCAACAGACTGGTAGTCATCTGGAGCAGTAATGACAGGGATGTAGCCCTTCAAATGGTCTTTCTTTACGTTCTCAACTCAAGGCTCAGGAGCTGGTGGGAAGATGTGACGATGATCGTATGGGGACCATCAGCAGAACTCCTAAGCTATGATCTGGAGCTTCAGATGGAGCTCGAAAGGATCAAAGCAGCGGGAGTGAAAATACAGGCATGCAGAAAATGTACTGATAATTACGGGGTTACCGAGAAACTTGAGGACCTCGGGATCGAGGTTATTTACATGGGGGTACCTCTCACTGAATACCTGAAGGAGAACAGGCACGTTCTTACCTTCTGAAAAAGGAGCAAAAGCCCTGGTCAGAAAACCAGGGCTTTTGCCGGATCAGCCTGCGAAACTTTCCATTACTTTCCCGAGAATTTCTATGCCTTTTGTGATTCTTTGGGGAGACATGTTCGAGAAATTCAACCTCATGGTATTCTCATGACCGCCATTGGGATAGAAGGCATCCCCTGGCACAAAGGCCACGTTGTTCTCTATGGCCTTTGTCAGGACATCCCTTGAACTGACCCCTTCCGGCATTACCGCCCATGTAAAAAGCCCCCCATCAGGCCTGTTGAAATCGACTCCTTCGGGCAGGAATTCGTCCATGGATGTCAACATTACGTCCCTTCTATGCCTATAGACCTCGATAAGCCCGGCTATATGCTCATCAAGATCGTACATATCAAGAAAAGCATCGATCTGATACTGGCTTAAGGTGGAAGTGTGAAGATCCGATGCCTGCTTAACGTAAACAAACTTTTCAAGAAGGTCCTCATCCCCGCAGATCCAGGCCACTCTCATTCCGGGACTGAGTATCTTTGAAAATGTGCCCAGGAGAATTACATTGCCCTTTTCATCATATGACTTGAGCGAGGGGGGAGTTACACCCTGGAACCTCAGCTCGCCATAGGGATTGTCCTCCAGGACAGGAATTTCGTGCTCATTCACCACTTCCATGAAAGACCGCCTTCTGTTGTCTGACCATGTAACACCAGTGGGATTCTGAAAATCAGGTGTAACGTATATGAGTTTTACCCTTTCATTTGCAGCGAGCTGGCGCTCCAGGTCTTCGGTCACCATTCCTTCGCCATCGGTCTGAACTTCTACGAACCTTGGACTGTAAGCCTTAAGGGCGTCTATAGCACCAAGATAGGTCGGACTTTCACACAGCACCACATCCCCTTCATCGAGAAAGATCTTGCCCGCCAGGTCAAGAGCCTGCTGTGATCCTGTCACTATAACTACATTTTCCTGCCCGAGGTCAGTTCCTGTTCTCAGGTTGGTCCTGTCAGCGATCTTTTTCCTCAAGGGGACAAGTCCCTCTGTAGTGAAATACTGAAGTGCCTTACTTCCGGCTTCGTCCAGGACTTTTTCCATGGCTCTTTTCATGCCCTCTACAGGAAAAAGTTCCGGAGCAGGCAATCCTCCGCCAAAGGATATGATCTCCGGTCTTGCTGTCACTTTCAGGATCTGCTGGATATCAGATCCCTGGAATTTCTCCATTCTGCGCGCAAAATTCATCTCTATCCCTCCCTGAAAAAATAGGAGCTGGGACCTCCTGGTAGATCCCAGCCATGAAAAAGAAATTTTCAGACCTTGACATCGACTTCCGAGGACAACATCAAAGGTCCTAGCTCAAAGATGCAAGACCTTCAGTTAAACTCTCCACTCCCTTTGACCCCGGAATGTATTCCTGATCAAAATATTGAGAATACATTGGAAGGTATATTACTGGGGATAGAAAATTGTGTCAACAGACCTTTTCCTTCACAGGTTGGGCCAGGAGAACAGAAAACTTTACTCTTCCTTACAATTCTTTACATCCCCTCCGGCTCCTGTGTTATAGAATGGATCGTGAAAGTCATATTTCGGGACGGGAGAATTCACCATGAACAGGATACTCATCATAGATGACGACAGGGACCTCTGCGCTCTTCTTGCGGAATACCTGGTCAGCGAGGGCTTCGCCGTGGATATGGCCCATGACGGCAATGATGGGCTTGAAAAAGCTCTGAAAGGGGATCACGACCTGTTGGTCCTGGATGTGATGCTGCCTGGAAAGAACGGATTTGAAGTCCTGAGGTCTCTTCGATCTGATTCAAGACTCCCTGTGATAATGCTTTCTGCCCGTGGGGAAGATGTGGACAGAATAGTGGGACTTGAGATAGGAGCGGATGATTATCTCCCCAAACCCTTCAATACCAGGGAGCTCGTTGCAAGGATAAAGGCTGTTCTGAGACGTTTTGAGACTTCAAAGGACACCCTTCATGAAAATCTTCTACAGGTCGGTGAAGTATCACTGGACCTTGGATCTCACGACCTATTCGTAGGAGAAAGGAAGATCGAACTTACTTCGGTGGAATATAAGCTTCTTGAATCACTTGTCCAGTCTGCGGGAAAGGTCATCAGAAGAGAAGAACTTGTTAGACATGTCCTCGAAAGGCCCTACTCCCCCTTTGACCGGAGCATAGATGTACATATCAGCAACCTGAGAAAAAAACTTGGCCAGCATTCCGATGGAACGGAAAGGATCAAGACCATAAGGGGCGAGGGTTACCTCTATTCCCTTCCACAGAGAAAGGAAGAATGAGACAGATGAAGACCCCAGGAAATCATGATCCTGCACCCCGGTTAGCCTGATGAAGAAAAGGACACTTTTCCTCAAGATCTTCCTCTGGTTCCTGGTTGTCCTGGCGATCCTCATGGTCATGGCCATTACCTCCGCCATATTCACCCATCAGGGTATCAACCGGACCGAGGCCAGGAATACCCTGTCGGAAGCCCTGGAAACCTACAGTTCCGGAGGTGTGGACATCCTTGAATCAGGAGGTAGAGAAGCTTTACGCAATTACCTCGGGGACCTGGACAGAAGAACCCATGTTCGTATCTTCTTCATACCCGAAGGCAGGGTAGAGAATTTTGAACTGAAGCGCTTTGAAAGGCTCAGTAAAATGACCGAGGATCTTCTCGGTAACGTAATGAGAACGGGAAAAGAAACCTTCAAATACAGACGCCCCTTTGCCCTTATGGGTCGTAAGGTGATCTCCTCCCAAGGCAAGACCTACGTGGTCCTGGCCACCCTGCCGGTATCCCACCCCTTCCCTCCGGGAGAACAGGGTTCCCAGACCCTGTTGCGATTGTTCCTGGTACTTCTTGCGGGAGCCGGGGCATGTTACTGGCTTGCCAACCACATCTCGGTACCCGTGAGGACCCTCAGGTCTGCCGCAATAGACCTGGCAGGAGGAAACCTTTCAAGGAGAGTGGACCCTGAGTTGCTCAAAAGGAAGGACGAACTTGGGGAACTGGCGAGGAGCTTCGAAAGCATGGCTGAAAAGCTCGAGGAACTCGTGAACTCTCAGAAAAGGCTTATCCGGGATATTTCACATGAACTTCGCTCCCCCCTGACCAGGCTTAATATAGCCCTGGAGCTGACCAGGAAAAAAACGGGACCGGAATGCGAGATCCATCTCAACAGGATCGAAAAGGAGGTGGAGGAACTCAACTTTATGATCACCAGCCTCCTTGACCTGTCCAGGTTTGAAGCCGACCACGGTGAAATGAAGATCCAGCAGATAGACCTGTCCGCCATGATAGGTTCCATCAGGGATGATGCCGATTATGAAGCAGGTGTTAAAAACTGCCGGGTAACCTGGGAAAATAACCATCCTGTCATGATAGAAGGAGATCCCGAGCTTCTCAGAAGGGCACTGGAAAATGTTATAAGGAATGCGGTCAGATATGCTCCGAAGGGGACACCGGTGGAAATATACCTTACGGAAGATAGGATCTCTGATATGACTTCAGTTGGAAGGGAAATATCCATTAGGGACCATGGCCCTGGCGTACCAGAAGATGAGCTTGAACGGATCTTCCAGCCTTTTTACAGGTTCGGTGAAGCCCGGGACAGACCCAGCGGAGGCACCGGCCTTGGGTTAGCCATAGCAAAAAGAAGTATCCTTCTTCATAAGGGCACTATAAAGGCATCAAATCATCCTGATGGGGGACTTGAGATCTCCATATGGCTCCCTCTCCCCGAAAGGTTCAGGAAGAATTAGGATCTATTACCTTGCATCCCTGACCGCCTCAATAAGTCGATCGATATCTTCATGGGTATTGAAGTAGTGAGTAGCTATCCTCGCCTTGCCTCCCCCGAGGTTGATCTGGATATTCCTTTTATCCAGTATTTCTGCCAGTTTTTTCTCGTAGGGGAAATACGCGTAGAGGATCCCGGATCGATTACACCCCTGGCAGGGCCCCATAACTTCCACTCCCTCTGCGAGGAGACCCTCCATAAGATATGCATTCAGCTCAAGGATCCTTTCATGTATGGCTTCGGGGCCAAGGTCCATGTAGATCCCTGCCGCTTCCCTCATGGCGAATATCCCCGAAAAGTTGGGGCTTCCTGTTTCCAGGCAACGGGCAGTAGATGCAAGCTTCATTTCAAGGGGAGGATGAGGCATGTCCCAACGATCGGACATGCCGAACCAGCCAACGCTTTCAGGAGATACTCGCTCCATAAATGCCCTGGAACAGTAAAAAAAGCCTACCCCCAGGGGACAGCAGGGCCACTTGTAAAGAGCAGACGACATCATGTCAATGTGGCTTTTCTTTACATCGATCTTCAGTGCCATAATAGATTGGGTGCAATCAACATGAAAGATGATATCTTTTCCGGAACAGAATTCTCCTATCCTTTCCAGCTCATGGGCAAAACCGCTGGCATATTCCACGTGGGATATGAAAATGGCCCTGGTCCTTTCATCCACATGCCCCAGGAGGCTTTCAAGCGGGATCATCCCTCTTTTGGAGGGAACCCATTTAACATTAACTCCCTCTTTCTTCAGGTTCAGTATGGCATAGGGATTGGACGGGAATGAGATATCAGGCATCACCACGTTATCCCCTGGCCTGAAAGGGATCAGCCTGGATGCAAAATTGATCCCCTCCGAAGCATTCTTTGTATAAGCCAGTTCTTCAGCTTCCCCATTGAAGACTCCGGCAATTTCTTTTCTCGCCTTGTCTGCGGTATAAACCCATTCCTTGTACGCGGAGATGCTCAGACCCTCTTCAAGCCTCTGATCAAAGGCTTTTCTCGCTGCAGCGTAGATGGCCTTGTGGAAAGGTCCGGTAGAAGCCGTATCAAGATAGACCTTCTTCTCGAGCACCGGGAAATTTTTACGGATATCACTGATCCTGTCCTCAAGCATGCTTACACCTCCAATTGGAGATCCCTCGTTACAATTGGTTTGACCTCAGTTGCCGGAACTTGAAAGCCCCTCATAGGTCTTTGTATAATCAGGAGCTTCTATACCAGCTTCCCGGCATTCCCTGACCACATAGCCGATAAATGTTTCCAGCTCGTTCCTTTTCCCCTTTTCGAAATCAAGCTGCATGGATGACTTTGTCTCTGGGGGGAACTTCCTGCCTGTCTCAATGGAAAGGGATACGATATCTGAAGGAAGGTCCACTCCCTTGAATCTGCCAAGTTGTTCAAGTTCCTCCATCATTCCCTTGAGTAGTTCGAAAGATCCCCCCGAGGCAAGCACTTCCCCGAAGGTTTCTCCTTTCAAGGTAGTGACACCCGCAAAGGGGCTCATGAACATGAATTTTCTCCATACTTCAAGCTCGATCCTATCCGTAAGTTCAGCATTTATTCCAGCATCTCTAAGGATTTTTTCGGCCAGACCGTAAGGATCGATTTTCCCATCTTCAGGCCCGAAGAAGATCTTCGCAGGGCCTCCAACATGACGTACCACTCCGGGTTCCTCCATACGTGAAGAAATATAAACACATCCATTGAGTATCTTCGCTCCGGGGAGAAGCTCAGAAAGGAGGGCAGCATTGTTTACGCCGTTAAGAAGAGAGATGACGACCGTATCCTCCTTTACTACGGGTGCCACGGAAAGAGCAGCCTGTTGCAGGTCATACCCTTTTACTGCAAATATGACCATGTCAGCCTTACCTATCCCGGCAGGATCATCCGTCACCACATCAGGCTTAACTGAAAAGGTTTCCCCGTCAATTGTAATAAGGGTAAGGCCTTTTTCCCTGATAACCTCACCGTGCGTTCCCCTGCATACGAATATGGCCTCATGTTCAGGATCTGAGGCATATCTCCCTGCCAGGAGGGCGCCGAAAAAACCTCCCACACCGCCGAGACCTATGATCACAATTCTCAACAAATATCACTCCTGTTATTCAATTTTCATTCCATGGAAGTCATGCAACAGGCCAGGAAAATGCTTTTTCACTATGAAAATACACCCCTGGACTTTAAGGCATGTCGCATTATGTTGATTTTACACCTCTTCATTATCGGATATAGAGAAAATTTTATCCATAAAAAAGCGGGGGATAACCCCCGCAGACTTACCTTTGAGCATAGCCCCGGTCGATCCCGGAAATAGAAGGGAATGGATCCTCATTCCCCCAATATCCAGATAGACATGGCCTCTTTTATGGAGAGGACCGTTTCCTCTCCTTCAAGCTCTACTCTTACTATCCTCTCGTGGCAATCACTGGAAAGGAATCTGACCCGGGTACCCTGAAGAAAGCCTGAATCATGAAGCCTTTTCCTTACCAGTTCCTGGGCGGTAATACGAACTACTTTTCCGCTTTCCCCTTCCTTCATCAGAAGCAGGGGGTGGGAAAGGTCGCTGGGGTGTTCGAGACCTTCCTGCATACGGTCTATCCATTGTCTTCTTTCCTTTAGGGAAAGGCAGTAAAAATCTACGAATGCAGCAAGCCTCTTTTCGCTTTCAGTATCCAGGGCATGTTCCATAACACATGCTATATCGCTCGCCACGGAGGGTTGAAGACCTATGATATCTCTCAGAAGGAAGGTAAGATGCTGATGTCTCCTGAAGATCTTCATGGCCTTTTCCCTGCCTTCAGGAGTGAGTTGAGGAGTACAGTATTTCTCCTGTTCAAGAAGTCCCTCTTCATTGAGCCTGCGCAAGGCCGAAACTACTGAAGCCTTGGAAACATCAAGTTTTTTGGAAAGGGCAGTTACAGAAGGTTCTTCTCCTTCCATTTCAAGGGACAATATCTCTTCCAGGTAATCTTCGATCCTGCAGGAAAGGGCCATGTTGCTCACTTCCTTGTTAGATTTATCGAACTTTATTATAGCACAATATCATCTCCAGGCGTTTTTTCAAGAAACATCCATGCCCTGACGGTCCTCTCCCCAAAGGGATAGATTTATTCATTTGCAAAGGGACCGAAAGTAGTGTATGATATATCTAACTTTTTATTAGTGTTTTTTAATACCTATTACTGCCAACCGATCCATATTACTCAGGAATTACGATCCAAGGGTTAAGGATAACTGTTATCTTTGAAGGGATTACGTAGAATTGCTGAGAGATTAAACAGCATTTCTCCTCAGGCCACTTTGACTGTAAGGGTTTAGGATTCAGAAAATACGGGAGGTGATCTAATGAAGGTATACACGCTGTTCCTGTTTTTCGTAGCTGCTTTTTTTGTTTTAGTATTTCTTTCTTCTTCCGCAATTGCGGCTGAAAGCATCTATATATGCCGGCCCTGCAGCAGGTCCTTTATCCCGGAGATGAACGAGGTCATTTCAAATCTCGGGCTTGAAGACACTTTACAGGTAAAGGCCACTTCATGCCTTGGATATTGTGACGAACCCTATGTATTGAAATTCAGGGACCAGATATACAGGAATATGGATAAGGCACTTCTTGAGGCTATGCTCAAAGATGCCTTCCAGATTGAATGAAAGAACACATGTAAGGAGTTGATCGGATGAGAAAATTAGCGAGCCTTTTTATATTATTCAGCCTCCTGATTAATTTTTCTGCCTTTACTGGTACTTCATGGGCCCAGGAAAAAATAGATATTTCAACGCTCCCCATGGAAGAGCTCTCGGAAGAAGAAATCAGCGGAATAATCCTTATCCGGGAAGAGGAAAAACTTGCCAGGGATGTGTATATGTTCCTCGAGGAAACCTGGGGACTGAAAATATTCTCTAACATCTCCAGAAGTGAGCAGACCCATATGGAAGAAGTTTCAAGGCTAATAGAAAAGTACAGCCTCCATGACCCGGTAAAGGATGATACTCCCGGTATTTTCTCCAGTAACGAGATCAGAGAGATCTACCAGGAACTTATCGAAAGAGGAAAGACTTCCGAGCTTGAAGCCCTTAAGATCGGGGCTACAGTGGAAGAGCTTGACATCGCAGACATCGAGAACATCCTTTCCAAAGCCGATAACCAGGATCTGAGGATAGTCTTTCTCAACCTGGTAAAGGGTTCGAGGAATCATTTGCGGTCATTCAGCCGCCAGATAGCGAAAAGAGGAGCTTCCTTTCAACCGGCCTATATCTCGGACAGGATGTATGAGACCATAATCAATACGGAACAGGAAAGGGAGGAGATCACTGACCCAGGGTTCCTTTTCGAATATTAGGTCAGATGTCAGGCTCTATGATTATGTAACAGGCAGGTGGTGCTGTTTTCAGAAAACAGCACCACCTGTTTTTTACGAAATAAATACACAGGATATGTGAAATATCTTTCTAATATCCTGAAAGAAAGAGCTTCATGATAAAGTTGGCAGCAAGAAGAGATATGACCTCCCCGGTTTCGCACAAGGCTCCCCGGGATTCCACTGAAAGTCCCCCAAAGGTTTTCGTCACCCCCCATGATATAAGGAGGATCATTCCACCACAAACAGCAAGGAAGAAGAAACCATAGAAACCTGAGAGCAGTACGGCCAGGATAGCAGCAGTAGCACTGGCGATGAAAAATTCCCTGTTGGAACACATGGTAACCGGGATATCCCCGGTTTCATCATGGCTGGCAGGCGGGAAGAACCTTATGGCCAGGACCATTCCCCATCTACCCAGGATCGGCGCCAGGATAAGTGCCTTGGAAAAGAACTGCCACTGAAGCTCCGACAATGCCGCGAACTTGACCAGGAAAATGCAGATCATGGCAAGTATCCCTGTCCCGTCTACCATGGTTCCCTCCATGTGGAGGCCCTTTTCAGGGATCGATCTGTTCCCTGAGATGCTGAAGGTCCAACCAAAAGAATTAAGGGTGAAACCCCTGGTCAGAATTATCCAGAAGACAAGAAGCAATCCTCTTGAAAGCATGGGTTGAAAAAGAAAAGCCATGATCCCGTGAAAGAAAAGAAGAAGCCCTCCTATAACAGCTCCCACGAGAGGGAACCAGGCTATCATTCTGCCCGGCTCTGAAGGGACTGTGTTGTCCTCCTTCGGGGCTGGAATGAGGGTAAGCAATGAAAGTGCCCTGAAAAATTCCAAAGCAAATCAACCCTCCCTTTGTCCGGCATGCCGGTATCTCTAAATCGTAACTTCCTTTCAGTATATTAACAGATAGGGAAGCAGAAATATTTTCCGATCAAACCATAGATCCTTAATTGTTTTTCTCCATTCAAGCAGTCTCATCCAAAGTATTTTCTGAAAACTTCCATTCAATTCGAGTATGGGCTTATGTTATTGGTTATAATTTGGCAGGTCCCTGGTTTTCAGAACATGTCACATGGGGGGAAATGCCTTGACTGTAACCATGGGGCCGGCAACTGTTTTCCAGGAGTCTCACCTATCAGGAAAGAAGCTGATCAATCCCATGGAAAGAAACATCTATCTTATTCGACACGGAAGGCCAGCCCTACCCGACCATCAGCTGCGTTTCCTCGGGAGCACAGACCTGTCCCTTTCTGAAGAAGGGATCAACCAGGCTCGAAAATTACGACACATACTTGAGGGGCGTGATTTTGAAAGAGTCTTCCACAGTGGAATGAAAAGAGCGTTACAGACAGCTGAACTGATATTTGAAACAAGACCCGTAAACATGGAAATTATTCCCGAATTCAGGGAAATAGCCTTTGGAGAATGGGAAAATCTTTCCATGAGGGAGATCTCCCAACAGGATCCCGCCGCCTTTAAGGCAAGAGGTGAGGATTTCGCGAACTTCACGCCTCCTGGAGGTGAAAATTTCACCGACCTCCAGGAAAGGGCATACCCGGCTTTCGAAAAAATACTCTCCTCCACTACCGGGGATATAATGATCGTTGGCCATGCCGGGGTATTCAAGAGCATAATATTGAGGATACTTGGCCTTTCGCTGCAGCATATTTTTTCTTTCCGACTGGATTATTGCGGGATAACCCTGATCTACCAGCAAAACATAGATCTGTCCTTGAGGAAACTCAACTGGACCCCCGAGATATGAGATGAACCTTGGCATTGGAAATGAAAGTATTATTCTCTTTTTGAATATGTCCGTACACTCAGGGCACAACAAACTCAGGAATATCTTCCGTATCAAGGAGGCCTACCATGCAAAGTGGAATGATCCATATTTATGCCGGCAAAGGATCTACTCTCATCGCCCTGGGACTATCCACAAGGGCTCTCGGTGCAGGATTCAAAGTTCGCTTCATCCGGTTCCCCCATGCTCCATCCCTTCCCGGAGATCTTTCTTCCTTCATGAACAATGAGGACTTCCATTACCTGCTTCTGGAAAATCAGGAAAAAGCCATTATCCTTGATCGCCTTTCCAGGGAACTTACCCTCGGGAAGACTGACATGATCGTTCTTGATGGCATAACTGATATTGTCGCCCCTGAAGGTATTCTGGATGAAATAGACCTTATAAGGCTGATAAGGAACAAAAGGGGGGACCTGGAATTGGTTATGACAGGGGAAAGTGTTCTTCCTTCCATTGAAGAAATTGCTGACGTGGTCTCTCATTTATTTGAGATGGAATAGATCTTCCAGTTACACTATTGACGCCATGATCAGATCGCCCCAAAAGGTAATTCGTTGAGGATCGATTGTATTTTTCAGGTTATCAAATATAATAATAAGTTAATGATTTATGGCCTGTCCGATCTTGTTGATCCAGGCCCGATCCATCTCCATTGAACACATCGCTGGTCAGACCTGAAGGCAGGAAAGGAGGTGCCGACGACCCCCAGCCAAAAGGGTAGAGCGGGTGTTGAAGGCGGACCTGATCATAAGAAAGG
>JAFGMB010000248.1 GCA_016927765.1 Synergistales bacterium | reverse complement strand
CACAGGGATTGGGTAAACCAAGACGCTTGTTGTTTATGGGGGCGGCAATTGTCTTTATCCTCACCATGGCGGCAGATAAATCCTTGACGATCTTGTTGACCCCGGCCACTATAATCACCTTCCCTGGACCATAGATCATTGCTGCCACCCTGTTGCCGGTGCCATCCATATTTACAAGTTCGCCTTCCATGGTAACGGCATTGGTGCCTGATAGAAAAACATCACAGGTAAGCTGCTGTCGCCGGATCTCGTTTTTCTCTTCTTTGCTCAATCCGACTCTGCCATGGTTGAGGATCCTGTGCCCTCGGGCATCCAGTTCATCCAGCAAGCCCAACTCACCCACGGTCCATGACCCGCCTATACCCACTGAAGCTCCTTCCGGGACCTGATCGAGGATCGCGGCAACGGCTTCTTCCGCAGTCCTGCAATAGGTTGCCGAGAAACCATTGTTCATAAGGGCTTTAACTACCTTCTTGGCGGTAATCTCATTGTGCCAGTTCACAAATTCGTTCATTCCAGAACCTCCTTCTGAAAAATATATTCCCAAATCGATCTCTGGATACAGTCAGCCGCGAGTACTATCAATTTCATTTGCTGAAAAGTGAAGATCATGGGTATTCTTTCGATTCTAACACTTGGGACCAGGGCAAAACCCAGGGCTGGATCGAAGAGAGCTATGCAGACATAATAAAGCCGGACAGGCTTAAAATCTGGCCACTTTGATACAGATAAAGATCAGAGGCATGCGAGACAGGCAGGATACACTCGGGAAAGGTAAAGAGAAGTCTGCCGGTCAGTTATATCCTTTTCCCAAGACCAAGGTTTATCTTACCTCTTTCAGAGATCCGATAGCCATTCTTTTCCAGGATTTTTTTTGAAACTATCTCTTCACTTTCTGAGATCCTTTCGATCACACCAATCGTAAAAACCGTGTTGACATTTTGACTCTCTTCCTCAAGCAAATTGACTACTTGAACAAGACTATCCAGGGGTATGCGAAACTCTATGATGGCGGACATGACCCTTATGTCCAGGATATGAGGATGAAACTTCCCTGTTACCCGATCCTGAATGAAAGAGGTTACTGGGTTATCCTGCTCAAACCAGTAACCCTTCTCCTTTAACAGTGGTGCTAAAGCCATAACCAGTTTTTCCACATCAGCAAGGAAGGTCCCAACATTAGGTCTTCCCACATCCACGCAGATCCCGACCTCGCCGTAACCGATCTTCTCTGTAACATCATTGGTTTTCATTTCTTCCGTCCCACGGCCGGTAATACCCGTCACACCATATTCAGTCAGAGGATCACTCAGGGTTGCCTTGACTGTTTTCCTGGAGTCGGGTTCGGTTTCCCTTGCAAAGGCATCAGCAGGACATATGGTCAGCCGATAACAAAGTCCGCATTCAATACAATTGTCATGATCGATAACTGCTTTCGAGTCCTTTATGGAAATGCAAGCCACGGGACAGGAAGCAAGGCAATTCCCGCATCCGGTACAACGATCCTCTCTGATAAGCATGAACTTACTCCCTTTTTGTGATCTTCTTCAATATCTCTGCTGCCATTTTGGGATTAAAGATCCCGCAGGTACATCCTTTTGCCATTTTCTCAGAAGCCTCTTCGGGAGTTGTTTCACCCCTCTGGATACTGGCTATAAGTTCCCTCACCAGTTCCGGAGAGATCATCCCGTGCCCGCACATGCTTGTTATGGCAAGGATCTCTTCTGATGGAACAAGTTCTTTTTTCCCGAATACTCCGAGAGAAAGGCTAACTGTATGAGGTTTTAACCCGATTTCCTTCAAGATGGGGAAAATGGAATTGAATTCCCCGGAAACGACGACGGACATCCCCGGATCTTCGTTCTTTATTTCAGAAAGGACATCCCTCAGTGTGGCGTAGTCGGTAAAAACAGCCCCCATATAAGCCTTGTCTGTGGCCTGCTCTATTATTTCCTCCGGTTTCATGCCTGTCAGGAGACCGCCCCTGTTGTCATCTGCAAGATTAACCGGAGCATGTTTATGAAATATCATGAATATCTTTTTTAATCTGGTGTTCGCCCCTTCCCTGTTGTTTCCCTTTGATGCCATGGAGAGCACAACCACATCTTTTATTGTGGGATCCGGGCAATATTCATCTGCCCTTCTATGAAGCGTATGAGTCATTTCCCTGGCCTCCAATGATCCTGTGTCAGCTTGCAGAATTATGATCGCAGCAACCATTGTAGCAACTGTAACCTTCTGCAGGAACTCCTGCCAGGCAAGTTCTCCCTTCAGTTATGGAATTGAAGGTATTCAATTGACCCGGGATCATCCCTTTCTGTTATTGATTTACCTGGATGGGGAGTTCGATTAAAATTGCCTATTATGCTGCATCATAATGGGAAACACTATTGAAGAAACTATTCGCAAGATCAACCTGGAAGGTTAGTGATCATCCGTGGCCATAGTGGGTTCCTTCAAAGATCAATTCCGTTTGCTCAAACACCAACGGAAGTTTTATAAATATCATGAATACAAGCTGGACCTGAAAAACCCCAGGACCTTCAATGAAAAGATAGTCTGGCGAAAAGTCTTTGACAGAAACCCTCTTTTCCCTCAATTATCTGATAAGCTCCGGGTAAGAGAATATATAAGAGAAAGGCTGGGAGAAAAAGTTGCTGAAAGGCTTCTGGTACCCCTTCTCTTCGTAACCGAGAACCCTGCGGAAATATCCTTCCATGAACTGCCGGAAGAATATATCGTAAAACCTAACCACGGATCGGGCTGGTATATCATCATCGATAGAGAAAGACCTGTCTCACAGGATAAGGTCATTTCAAAGTGTCGCAAATGGCTTGGGAAAACCTATGGCAGGAGCAATCTGGAGTGGGCCTATAGCAAGATCAGGCCATGTATTCTGATAGAAAAACTGTTGAAGGACCAACAGGGGAAACTTGCCTCAGATTTCAAATTCCATGTTTTTAGCGGAAAGGTAGCCTGGGTTAAGATAATCTTCGATCGTTTTGGTTCATCCACAGAACTGTATTATGACCGTGAGTTTAACAAAATCAGCGTGAGTTCT
>JAFGMB010000247.1 GCA_016927765.1 Synergistales bacterium | reverse complement strand
TCGAGAGTTCCGAGTTGCATATAAAAGATGAAGATCCTGACGAATTCTACGCTGCCCTTAACAGGTTCAACAGGATCCTTCTTTATTCCTGCAGAATGCCGCGACTGATAAAGCTCATAAGGGATTACCACGAATATCTTTCTTCTCTCAGGAGGTTTTCCCTGTCGACCATGGAAAGGCGTCTGGTAGTGGTCAGGGAGCACCGGGAGATCGTAGAGGCCATAAGGGAAAAGGATTTTCAACTTACTGAGTCGATCATACGAAAGCACCTCAGGGGTGCCCTCAAGGCATTCCTGGATGCCCAGAATCGAATGCTACCCCAGGAAAAAACCTTGTCAGCTGCTTTGAGAGCCCCGATAGAAATACCCGGGTAAAAGCATGAGGAAACATCAGGGAATTCCATTTCACATCGGAAACCCCCGTATTTGTAAATTTGTATTCAAAGAGCCAAATCATATGAAAAGGAGTGAAAGAAAAATGAAGAAATTATTGACCCTTGTTATCTTTGCGATGGTTCTGTCCTTCGGGGTTGCTGCTTTTGCAGCAGATTATCCTTCCAGGCCCTTCGAGTTCATTTCACCTGGCGGAGCCGGCGGCGGCTGGGATACAACTATCCGCCTTACTGCCAAGGTGCTTGCTGAAGAAGGAATTGTCACACAGCCCATGCCGGTGATCAACAAGCCGGGTGGAGGAGGCGGAGTGGGGCTTGCATACCTGCAGAAGAAAAAGGCGGATCCTTACACGGTTATCGTCTACTCCCCACCCCTTCTGCTCATTAACCTCAGTGGCCAGACCAAGCTCAGTTACAAGGACACCACACCCATCGCCATGCTTATCAATGACTATGGCGCCTTTGCAGTTCCCAAGGACTCTCCCTACAAGACCATCAACGATGTTATGGAAGCCATGAAGAAAGATCCAAAGAGCGTTAAATTCGGCGGAGCCTCTTCCCCCGGATCCATGGACCACCTTCAGTTCCTCCAGGTGGCCAAGGCTGCCGGAGTGAAGAATCTCAAGGAACTTCCCTACATAGCTTTCCAGGAGGGTAGTCTTGCCGCCCTTATGGGTGGACATATCGATCTTCTTTCCACCGGCATGGCCGAAACTGTGGGTCCCATGGAAGCTGGCGATATCAGGGTTCTTGCAATTACTGCACCCCAGAGAGTAGAAGAAGGTCCCCTCGCACAGATCCCAACGGTCATGGAAGAGGGCATCGACACTGCTTTTATCAACTGGCGAGGAATATTCGGTCCTGCGGAAATGCCCGATTATGCTGTGAAATATCTTGAAGATTCCCTCGCACAAATGGTTAAGACCGATGGATGGGACGAGGTATGCACCAAGAATGGGTGGACCAGGGCCTTCATGGGTTCTGCGGATTTCAAGGCTTTCCTTGACAAGACCAACACCGAGTACAAGGATCTACTGACCGAGATCGGTCTGTACAAGGGAGAATAGAATTAAGTATCGCAGTTTATTGCCGCCGGGACATATGAGTCCCGGCGGCTCCGTGAGGTGATGGCATTGCGTTCAGACACGATTCTCGGAATATTCGCGATCATTTTTGGAGGGATCTATTCGGCCCAGGCCCTTGCACTTCCGAAGGCATCCATCGGAAACCCATGGGCACCCATATATTTCCCCCTGAGCCTGGGGGTACTTCTTGTGGCTTTTGGAATACTACTGATCCTGAAGTCCATGAAAAGTAAAAAAGCTGGGAGAGTCCTTTCCTTTCCCAGGGAGGCCATGATCCTTATAGCAGGGACACTGGTACTCTGTTCTGTCTATATATTTCTTTTCGAGAAAATCGGTTTTATCTCATCCACCATGATCTTTATGGCCAGCGTACTGACTTTCATAAATGAATTCAAGAACTGGAAGACCAACCTTACGGTAGCCGTGAGCTTTACGCTGCTTATATGGTATGTCTTCGAAAAGCTCTTTTACATAAATCTGCCTTAAACGGCCCTATGAGGTGATCCCATGGAAATCTTAGGTTATCTTTCACAAGGATTCGCTTTGGCCATGACCCCCCTTAACCTGGTCTGGCTTGTGCTGGGTGCCATCATGGGGACCGTTCTCGGGATGCTTCCAGGTCTTGGCCCGACAACGGGAATAGCCCTCCTGCTTCCCCTGACCTTTACCATGACACCAGATACGGCACTTATAACCATGTGTGCCGTATATTACGGGGCCATGTTCGGGGGTTCACGAAGCTCTATCCTGCTTAATGTTCCCGGAGACGGTGCTGCGGTGGCAGCCTGCTTTGATGGCTATCCTCTTGCAAAAAAGGGCCTGGCAGAATCGGCCCTTGCCATGTCGGCCATAGCTTCATTCATAGGCGGGCTTCTTTCCACCATAGCTTTTGTCCTGATGGCTGTGCCGGTAGCCAGGTTCGCACTCCGGTTCGGGCCTCCGGAATACTTCACTCTCATGATCTTTGCTCTTGCTGCCACGGCATCCATATCGAAGGAAGCCATAGTGAAAGGTTTTATTTCCCTGACACTGGGCCTGATGATCTCTACCATAGGTATGGATTACCAATCGGGAGTTCTCCGTTTCACCTTCGGCATAATGGAGCTCCAGACGGGGATAGACTTCATCATAGTCATCATAGGGATCTATGGTCTTGGAGAGGTGTTCATAAACTTTGAAAAACTGGCGGTCAAAGGACCTGGAGTTGAACTTAAGAAGAAGTTCGGCCGGATATGGATAACCATGGAACAGTGGAAGCGGAGTTGGCTTCCCATTCTCAGGCAGACACCCGTGGGGTTCCTTATCGGGGTGCTTCCTGGTGCCGGTGGTACTATAGCTGCCCTGATGGCCTACAACAATGAAAAGCAGATATCCAAGCACCCCGAGGAGTTCGGAGAAGGCGCCATAGAGGGATTGGCCGCACCGGAGGCAGCAAACAATGCGGCTTCGGTGGGTGCCCTTATTCCAATGATGACCCTTGGTGTTCCCGGATCGGGTACAACTGCCATAATGCTCGGGGCCCTGATGATCCTTGGCCTCCAGCCTGGCCCCCTGCTTTTCCAGCAGCATGCCGACGTGGCCTGGGCCGTTATAGCCAGTATGTTCCTGGGCAATGTGGTATGTGCGATAATCAACATCCCTCTTGCAGGGGTCCTCGTAAGAGTACTGGCGGTACCTCCCCGCATACTTTATCCCCTTATAGTGGGATTGGCCTTTGTAGGGGTATATACCATAAATTTCAGCACGGTGGACCTTACTCTTCTAATGATCTTCGGAGTGGTGGGATACCTGATGAAGAAGTTCAAGATCCCAACGGCCCCCCTTATCCTTGCAGTGGTGATAGGCCAATCCATGGAACAATCCTACCGGATGTCCATGATGCTTTCGGATGGCCAGCTGGGAATATTCTTCAGGACAGGTATCTGTAATACTCTTCTTGTACTGGCAGTTCTATCCGTTATCTGGCCTTTCTATTCGGATTGGAGAAAAAAGAAAAAGGCCGGTACAATAAAGAAATAGCAATCACTTCAGAAAAAGGAGATCCATGCCGTGTACGCAGAAAGAGAGATCCGTAGAGACCTTGATTTTGAGTTCAGGGATGTGGAAAGGCTTCTTGCACTCCATTCACTGAAGGTCCCGGAAGGGATCGAATATACTGTCGGTCTTTATGACCATGAAGATGATCTTGTGGCCACGGGCTCCCTGGTAGGGAATATTATTCAGGGTGTAGCCGTGGCCCCGGATCTTAAAGGGGAGGGCCTGTCTGCAAGGGTTGTTACCCTCCTCATGAAAAAAGCCCTTGACCTGGGCCGGGAAAAGCTTTTCATTTTCACCAAGACCAGTGAGGCTAAACTTTTTGAAAACCTGGGATTCAAGTTGGTGGAGTCTGTAGAGGGGTATGCCGCCTTTCTGGAATGGGGGCGCCATGGAATAGACGAATTCAAGAGGGGCCTTCGTGCCTTGTCAAAGGACAAACCCGATAATGCTTCATGTGTTGTGGTCAACTGTAATCCCTTTACCAGGGGGCACAGGTACCTGATAGAGAAAGCTGCTTCTGCAAGTTCATGGATTTACGTGATCGTAGTAAAGGAAGACAGGTCCCTTTTCCCTTTCCATGTAAGATATGAACTTGTTCAGAGAGGGGTAGAAGATCTTCCGAATGTCACGGTTATCGACGGAGGCGAATATGTCATTTCCAACCTCACCTTCCCTTCCTACTTCTCCAGGGATGACAGCCTTACCCATTACCACGCCACTCTGGATCTCAAGATCTTCGGTAAGCATATCGGGCCTTCCCTGAAACTGGCAAAAAGATTCGTGGGAGAGGAGCCATACTGCCCCGTAACCTCGACCTACAATGAACACATGAAAAGGATCCTCCCTCAATATGGGATAGAACTGATAGTCATTCCAAGGCTTAACCGTGGAGAAGAGGCCATCAGTGCATCCACGGTCAGGGAGTTGATCAGGCAGGACAGGCTTGCCGCCGCGAGGGATCTTCTGCCTTCCACAACCTATGATTTTCTTATATCTGATGAAGCCCTTGAAATAAGGGAAAAAATAAAAGCCAGTGATTCAAGACACTGAATTTGGAGGAATGTCGAATTGGAGATCACAAAAAGCGTGTCCGCGGGATCTCTTGAATCCAGCGATGTCCTTGTCAACTTGGGGCCAGGACAGAACGGCTGTATGGATATCATGGTCGAAAGCATCGTGGAAAAACAGTTCGGGCGCAGAATAAGAGAGATAACGGAAGAGCTTTTTGCTCATAACGATATTACGGAGGCAATGGTAAGGATCCAGGATAAAGGGGCCCTGGAATGTACCCTAAGGGCAAGGTTGGAGACTGCAATAGAAAGGGCCAGGGACTGAAACATGCTGGAAAAGGTCCTTGCCGCAAGGGAATCCCGGTGGGAAAAGAGGCTTTTCCTTGCGAGGTACTACAGGAAGACTGTGGTCACTCTTACCATGAATATCCCCGGTTCTGACAAGACCAGGGATATTTATATATCTGCCCATGAACGAATAATGGAGGACTTCATAGATTTTCTGCAGGAAAGAAATATCGCCCTTATTCACCTGGAATCCAGGGTTGATGCAGATGGTCCTGAATGTATCATGGTGGTGGATCTGCCAGCCCTTACAATGAAGGGGAATTGTATCAGCTTCGAGGATTCTCATCCCCTTGGAAGGCTTATAGACAGTGATGTGATGGATGGGGAAGGTAATTGCAGGGGTCGAAGCGACCTGGGCCTTCCTCCCAGGAAATGCCTTATCTGTAATGAGCCTGCCCGGGAGTGCATTGTACTCAGACGACATCCAAAGGAAGAGGTCATAAGGAAGGTTGAAATAATGATCTCGGATTTCCTGGAATAAATAAAGACCAGGAAACTCTTTTGCCGTGCTCCTGGTCTTTTCCCTTCTGTTCAGTTCCCTCAATTCCCCATGTTCGGGAGTTCCATCTTCTGGTAATCAGGGGGTATAAGGAAAAGAGAGGGTGACAGCTCTTCTTCCGTTATGTTTTCCAGGGTTATAGAGGTTTTGCCACTGTCGCTTTCGTTGACCACCTTGATGTTATAGTTCAGTTTCTCCGAGAACCACATGATCGAAGCACCATACCTGTTGTCATGGAAAGTATATTTCACTTTTCTGCAGTCATAGCCGTTCACTTTTTCTCTCCCCAGTTCTTCGAGAGTAGCCATTTCTGACAGTTTTTCCTCAACTTTTGCGGAGTCTCCCATAAGGGCTCCTGGATTGGCAGGTGCCACAATATACATTTTCATCTGGTGATTAAGGTTGATCACGGTACCGGTATCCAGGTCCACTAAATTTGTTGTTTCCATGCCGCTTATCAGCAGATCCTGGCGGATGTCCAGCCCTTTAACGAACAATTTGCCGTTGAAATTACCCTGGGGTGTCTCCATCACCATATCCGCGGTAAATTCAGCAGCCCATGCAGACAGGGGGAAAAACAGTATGAATATACAAAGGATAACTAAACTCTTGTTTTTCAGTGGCATGGTTATCACCGTTCCTTTAAGGATGATCATTGCGGGACCAGACCCATTTTAACAAATAAAAGAGATGACAGGGGCTCTTTTTCCAGAATAGATAAAGAGACAGCCAGGGGGCTGTCTCTTTATAGGAAGCTGTATCAAAGGGGGTACAGCGATTCCTGCAGATAATGGTCCCTGAAGCGATTTCCAGATCAGATACTCGGTGGTTCCAAGGAGCCAGGGATTTCATTTTCTTTAATTCAAGACAGATCTTCAATATTTTCAAAGGAAAACCGGAGGTATAAATATCCTACCTGGAATAAATACTATTACAGAAATATAAGGCAATGCATTCTTTCTGTGGAAATTTCTGTTTTTTTGATCATACATCTTCCCCGGGGGAGTATTTGCTGTAAAATGTTCAGGTGATACGAAAGAAGGGAGAAGGCAGATTGAAAAAGGAATTTCATATCAATATCAGCAGGTTAAGGTCCTCCATGGAAACCATGGGGAAGGTCGGGATCATAGATGACAGTCCTGGCAGATCAAGGATAGCCCTGACATCTCAGGATAAAGATGGCCGGGACCTTTTTGTGTCCATGCTCAGCAGTGAAGGGCTGGATGTCAGGGTCGACCCTATTGGAAATATCTGGGGTATCAGGGCCGGCAGGACTGATGCATTACCTGTCATGATGGGGTCTCATCTTGATTCTGTGGCTAACGCCGGAATTTTCGATGGTTCACTTGGTGTACTTGCCGGGCTCGAGGTAATAAGGACCCTGAATGAACATGGAATTGAAACAGAAAAACCATTGGCTGTCGCTTCATTTACAAACGAAGAGGGAGCAAGATTCCAGCCGGACATGATGGGAAGTATGGTCGCTTCGGGATGTTATCCCCTTGAGGATGCCCTGCAGGCCAGGGATGATAAAGGTATTTCTGTAGAAGCTGCATTGAAGGAGATCGGATATGCCGGTAATGACAGGCTTCAGGCTTCCTCCTACCTTGAATTGCACGTGGAACAGGGACCTGTTCTGGATCGGGAAAAGATCCAGATAGGTGTTGTGAAGGGTATCCAGGGAATAGCCTGGTGGCACGGGACTTATACCGGTGAAGCCAATCATGCCGGCACCACTCCCCTTGATTATCGGAAAGACAGTCTCCTGGCTGCTTCTGAGCTATGCTGTGAAATGAGGCTTCTTGCGGAAAAGATCGGCGCCGGTGCGCTGGCCACTGTGGGCAGGATACATCCATATCCGGACATCATCAATGTGATCGCTTCACAAACCTGGTTCAGCCTGGATTTCAGGCATTATGACAGGACTGTATTTGAAGAGGGGAAAAAAGAGGTTGAAGGACTGGTCAGAAGAATTGCCCGTCAACATGGGGTTTCCTGCAAACTTGAACAGGTGGCGAATGCTCTTCCGGTAAGCTTTCCTCTTTCCATGGTCCAGATGGTGGAGCGCCATGCAAGGAAAAGCGGGTATTCCCTGGCTCCAATTGTGAGTGGTGCAGGACATGATGCCCAGTTCATGCACAGGATGTGTCCTTCGGCCATGATCTTTGTCCCTTCCAGGAACGGGAGAAGCCACTGCCCCGAAGAATACACTTCCTGGGAAGATATCGAAAGGGGAACCAACCTGCTTTTAAGATGTATCCTTGAGCTTGGATGTTCTCTCTGAGAGGAAGTGACAGGATATGAACTGGGCAGTGGAAGTTATAAGCCACCGAAGGATCGAAGAGAACATAAAGGTCCTCTTTTCCATGGTTCCCGGTGATGCCCTGGACAAAGCAGGGTTGGAGGAAGACCTTTTCTGGGAAGAGATCGAAAGGAAAGTTTCCCTGAAAGCACAGAACTACGGGCTGCCCACCATTGCAGTGAGTTCCTATATCAGAGATGCCCGGAGAAACCGAACTAATGAAGTGGCGCTGGTAGTACATTATTAGAGAAGGAGGGAGATCCATCTTGTTGTACAGGCAGATGTCCAGAAGCGCGGATAAACTCTCTATTCTGGGTTTCGGGTGTATGAGATTGCCTCTTATCTCAAGGGATCCTGAGATAATTGATGAAAATGAAGCCACCAGGATGATCCGGCATGCCATAGACAAGGGTGTAAACTACATAGACACCGCATGGCCATATCATAACGAGGAAAGCGAGCCTCTCGTCGGCCGGGCTCTGCTCGATGGATACAGGAACAGGGTTTTCCTTGCCACCAAGCTTCCTACCTGGGCTATCAATTCAAGGGAAGATATGGATTTCTACCTGAATGAGCAATTGAATAAACTTAAGACAGACCACATTGACTATTACCTGATCCATGCCCTCACGCGGGACAGGTGGGCAAATGTGCTGGATCAAGATCTTTTCGATTTTATCGAAAAGGCAAAAGTTGATGGGAGAATAAGGTATATCGGCTTTTCCTTCCATGACGAATTGAACCTGTTCAGGGAAATAGTGGATGCCTACTCATGGGATTTCTGCCAGATCCAGTACAATTACATGGATGAGGATTACCAGGCTGGAACGGCAGGGCTTAAATATGCTTCTGAGAAGGGTTTGGGGGTAATAGTGATGGAGCCCCTTAGAGGAGGACATCTCGCAAGGAACATACCTGAGGATATACGGATGATCTGGGAAGAAGGTGGAAATGACCTTTCTGCGGCAGGATGGGGTCTCAGATGGGTATGGGACCACCCCGAGGTAACTCTCGTTCTCAGCGGTATGACCGCCATGGAACACGTGGAGGACAACCTCAGGAGTGCCGAATACGGTTTTCCCAATTCCCTCACACCTTCTCAAAGGGAGATGATCTCAAGGGTGAGGGATATATACAGGGAAAGAATGCGGGTGCCCTGTACCAACTGCCGGTACTGTATGCCCTGTCCATCCGGTGTGAATATCCCGGAGTGTTTCAACAGGCTCAACATTGCATATATGTTCGAGGATCCTGGATTCGCAAAGGCAACTTACAATATTTTCCTCCGGGCAGGGGGAAAGGCTTCTGCCTGTGTGGAATGTGGAAAATGCGAGGAATCGTGTCCCCAGCACATAAGGATAAGAGAACACCTGAGGGAAGCAGTGGAAATGTTCGAACGGGAAGAATAAGCATTCAGGGCCGGGTTTTATCCCGGCCCTGAATTTTTCCGGATCATCATCTATCAGTTATAAGCCTGGCGTATCTCCGGAGGAGCGAGGGTTGGCTTGACAAGTTCCTGCCATATGGCGGATCCCATGTCCCGAGGCGGTATGGATGGTCATATGCTTTTCCTGAATTGGGTGGGCTCCCAAGACAACTGGAAGGTCAAAGGTCTACTTA
>JAFGMB010000246.1 GCA_016927765.1 Synergistales bacterium | reverse complement strand
TCCCTCCCGGAATATACGCTTGAGATTCCCAATCGCAACATCGACCAGCCGGGGGGTGTAGGATGTGGGTATCTCGAGCCTTGAAGTGGCAATATTGGAATATTGAGGTGTTTCCTTAAAAGGGTTTGTCTGGATAAAAACTGATATAACAGAAGTGCAGGCTTTTTCCTTGCGTAGTTTTTCGGCAGCCCTTGAGGTGTATTCGGTTATAGTTCCCATAAGTGTGTCCATGTCCTGTACCTCCCGGCCGAAGGATCGCGAAACCACCACCTGGTTTCTGGGGGGAGGAGTTTCACAGAGAGGGATAATCGATCTACCCCGCAATTCCCATACTGTACGTAATCCTTCCACGGTCATGTTTTCCTGTATCCATTGGTCGGAAAGGTATTTGAGATCTCTCGCGCTGAAAACCCCTCTTGAGCGAAGAAGCTTCGCATAAGCTCTGCCAACCCCCCAGATCTCCTTTACTTCCACCTCCGCGAGAATGTTGTCTGTATCTCCATGTTCCAGGAAGTTGAATACGCCTCCGAAAGCCTTCTTCTTTTTAGCCAGCCTGTTGGCTATTTTGGAAAGGGTTTTGGTAGGACCTATGCCTATGGATACGGGAATACCTGTCCATTTATCTATCTTTTTCCGTATCTCTCTGGAATAATCACTAAGATCCAACCCCGACAGGGAAGTCAGTTCAAGGAAAGCCTCATCTATGGAGTATATTTCCAGGTTAGGGAAGGAATCCTTGAGGATGGACATAACTTTTCCAGACATGCTGTCATAAAGGGAATAATTCGAGGAAAGAACGTGGACCCCCTGCCTTGCAAAAAGGTCCCTGTATTTAAAAGCAGGGGCACCCATGGGTATGCCAAGTTTTTTGGCCTCCTCTGACCGCGCGATCACGCATCCGTCATTGTTTGAGAGGACTGTGACAGGAAATCCCTTCAATGATGGATCAAAAACCCTCTCGCAGGATACGTAGAAATTGTTGCAGTCCACCAGGGCGAATATTTCTTCTGGCATATTTCTCAACCCCTGGATGAATGGATTATCCATGTCACGACCCCCCAGTGGTCTTCCCCATGCCCCTGGAAGGATGTGTCTGAATGATTGTCAATATATTTCAACCGGAGTTCTCCGTTTTCAGGGACTACAAGAAGATCCCCTTCAGATGGATCCAGACTCCGATCCACTACAAGAATATCCTGATCCCTGACGGGAATTGAAGTTACAGAAAGGATCCTGGCCCTCAGGAAAAAAGTGGAAGAGGGATTTTTTACTAAAAGCCTGTTCAGGTCCAGGTCTTTTTCCTCGAAATCGCTTGCTGGAGAGGGGAATCCTGTGGTAATCATAAGAAAACACATCCATTTTATATATACAAATAGTAATCATAATCATAATAAGTCTATACCATTTGTTTTTTTTGTCAATATATCTGGAATTGAAAAACAGCCCCCTGCAGAAGGCCAAACACTTTTCATAAATGGGAACAACAGGCTCAACAGGGGATATTTACGGAGGGAATGGGGGTTATATTAACGGTAAACAATGCTCCGGGAAAACAAGGGATCTTTATTCTTCCCGGAGCAGGTCGAATTCTTTGGCCAGGGCTTCCGTGGCCCGTTCAGCTTCGGCAATATGCACAAGGGCAGAGATCTTGATCTCGGAGGTGGTAGTACCGAGCAACTTGATACCGCTGTTGCTCAGGGCCGAAAAAAATCTGCCTGCCACGCCTGTGGTGGATTGCATCCCTACCCCGATCACTGAGAGTTTGATCACTTTATCATCAGTACTGAATTTCCATCCTTCAAGGTCTTTAAGAGTGTTGTCCAGGGTTTTTCTGACAACCTCGAAATTGCCGGAAATGAAAGTGAATGTCAGATGGGAATGGCCATTGTCATTGACAGTGGAGATCATGTCGATGTTCACATTCTCCTGAGCCAGATTGACAAATATTCTGCTCAGCACTTTTGTATCATTCGGTAAATTGCATATGGTTACCTTGGTCTGATTAGGATCGCTTGTAATTCCCGTAACCACAGGTTGTTCCAACCATTCAGGCAGGTCATGCACTACATATGTCCCCCTTTCGTCCGAAAAAGTTGAGGCACAATAAAGATCCACTCCGTATTTTTTAGCGATCTCCAATGCCCTGGCGTGAAGGACCCTGGCCCCGGAGGAAGCCAGTTCAAGCATTTCATCATAGGTTATGTATTCTATTTTTCTGGCCCGAGGCTGGATCCTTGGGTCGCAGGTGTAAACCCCAGCCACATCGCTGTATATCTCGCATCTGGAGCCGGACTTGGCTGCTATTGCTACGGCGGAGGTATCAGAACCTCCTCTTCCCAGGGTCGTAATATGACCTTCATCGGTTATACCCTGGAAACCTGTTACAACCACTACTTCATGTTTTTCCAGCTCTTTCTGAAGCTTGATCAGTTTTATGTCCCTGATCCGGGCATTATTATGGGTTCTGGTCGTGACCATTTCCAGCTGGAAAGAATTATAGGAGATAGCTGGAACGCCAAGATCGTTCAGTGCCATTGCCAGGAGGGCTGCAGAAACCTGTTCTCCTGTGGCGAGGAGCATATCCATTTCTCTTTCAAGGGGTGCGGTTGATACTCTGCTCGCCAGTTCAATAAGCTGATTTGTGGTCTTACCCATTGCGGATACGACCACTACAAGCTTTTCTCCTTCATTTACCCTTGAACGTATCTTGCCGGCAATGGTTCTGATCTTTTCTGCCGTGGAAACCGAGGAACCACCATATTTCTGCACTATCAACAAGATCACCCTGTCTACAGGAAAAGAAAAAGATCTATCACAGGTTCCTCAGATCCTCGACGATCCGGGTTTTATCAGCCGTTTTCGAATCAACCTGCTTGATGATCTTTGCCGGTGTGCCTGCAGCTACGCTAAAGGGAGGCACGTCACTGGTAACTACGGACCCCGCTGCTATGACCGCACCCTTGCCTACCTTGACCCCTTCGAGGATAACTGCATTTGCTCCGATCAGAACGTTATCTTCAACGACCACCGGTTGGGCACTGGGGGGTTCAATAACCCCGGCCAGAACCGCTCCAGCTCCGATATGGCAATTGGATCCGATAATGGCTCTACCTCCCAGTACCGCGTTCATGTCTATCATGGTCCCATCCCCGATAACACATCCTATATTTATGACGGCACCCATCATTATCACTGCACCTTTACCGATCTCTACCATATCCCTGATAATAGCGCCAGGTTCTATCCGTGCATCATATCGGGTCAGGTCAGCTAAAGGCAGGGCCGAGTTCCTTGCTTTCACTTCCACATCGTAATCCCTGATACGTTGACTGTTACTGTTGATGATCTCCATTAACAGATCATATTCTCCAGAAACCATTCCAAAATCCCCGGTTCCAAGGTATTTCAGTCCCTTCCAGTTTATGTCCCTGAGGTCACCCTGGATAAATGCCCTCGCTTTTGTCTTTTTCTTAGCCTGGCTTATCATTTGGATTATTGTTTCTGCCTGCATAAAAGGACCTCCTCAAAAGAATAGAATCCCCTGTCCCGGGTGAGTCCGAACTCGGCTGCTTTCAGAGCTCCCATGGCGAATACTTTCCTTGAGATAGCCCTATGGGAAAAAGTGACCACTTCGCCTTCATTCGCAAAGATAACCTGATGATCTCCGGGTACCCCGCCGAGTCTCAGTGATACGCAGTCGCTGGTCCTCCCAACGGCTTCCTTCAATAGAATAGCTGTTCCGGAAGGGGCATCCTTTTTTTTCACATGGTGAGTTTCAGTGATAGCAAGGTCCCAACCCAGGAAGCACTCTGAGAAGTCCTGGAGGATCCTTTTCAGAAGGTTGATCCCCATGGAAAAATTGAAGCTTTGGATAACAGGCACGGATAAGCTCAGATCCCTCAGGCCACTGAAATGTTCCGGTTTAAGGGAGGTAGTACCTATCACCAGGCCTGCATTATGTTCCCTGCAAAGCTCTATGGTCCTGAAAGTAGCGTTAAAGGAGGAAAAGTCAATGATCATGTCCGGGGTGTTTTCTATATGTTCTGTTCCTTCATCCACGGTCAGGCAAAGATAGTGATCCTTGAACACTTCTTTTATTTCCCTGCCCATCCTTCCGGAATATCCCACTATTCCAAAATTCATGCCCTGACCCCACATTCCATGAGAGCTTCATCTACAAGGGACATGGCATTTTCAGACGCAGGTACCAGTGGAAGCCGCAGGCTGTTCTGACAATAACCCAGCCTGCTGACGGCATATTTTACAGGGATGGGATTTGTTTCAACGAAAAGGTTGCGCATAAGAGGGAACATTTTCATATGCATTTCCCTTCCATGTTCGAGATCTCCCTGAATGGTCGAATCTATCATTTCAGATGTCTCTGCGGGCATAACGTTGGAGAGTACCGAGATGACGCCATCCCCTCCGCTGCAGACCAGATGGAAAGCCTGATCATCATTGCCGGAGAACACGGCAAAATCCGATCTTTTCTTCCTTATACCCCTTATCAGCCTGTCGACCTGTATCATATCCCCTGAAGCTTCTTTGACCGCTACGATATTTTCGATCTCGGCACATCGCAGAATCGTTTCAGGAAGGATATTGGAGCCTGTCCTACCGGGAACATTATAGATAATGATCGGTCCCTCTACACCTGAAGCAACCTTTTGATAATGCTGGAACAGTCCTTCCTGGGTGGGTTTATTGTAATAGGGAGTCACGACAAGAACACCATCAGCTCCAAGTTCTATGGCTTCTCTTGACATCTCCACAGTATGTTCCGTGGAATTGCTGCCGCTTCCGACTATTACCTTGACCCTTCCGTCAGAAACACGAACCGCCAGGGATATTATGGCAGCGCGCTCCTTTGGTGTTATCGAAGGGGCCTCACCGGTGGTTCCGAGGACTATCAAGGCGTCCACGCCATTACTGATCTGGAATTCCATGAAATCCTCAAAACTCTTATAATCCACTTGCCCATCCCTGAAGGGGGTGACCAGGGCAGTCCCAGTTCCTCTGAAGATCATTTCTCTCATCCTCCTCTTATCTTTTCTTACTGCTTTCCTGAATTGTGGATTTCCAGCGAAGGAAGGGTTATATCAGGATAATCTGTTAAGTAAGGCATGTCTTAAAAGAATGCGCACTGCGTTCGTAGCTGCTCCAACCCTAATATTATCAGCAATATTCCACATAAGGAACCTTTTCCCGTCAAAGCTCCTGAGCCTGGAAACGAAGGTCATGTCAGAACCTGAGATCTCAAGAGGTGTAATGATATCATCTTTTAAGACCACGTTTTCCGAAGCTGCTATCACTCTTTTCAGGTCTTCAAGAATAAAGGGTTTCCTTGTTTCGACATACAGGGATTCTGAATGACCGTATTCCACTGGTACCCGTATGGTGGTGGGCCATATGGAGATATCCTCGTCATCAAAAATTTTCCTTGTCTCAAGGACCATTTTCATCTCCTCGGTGGAGAAACCATTATCCAGGATCTCTCCTATCTGGGGAAGGACATTCCTGTAGATCTGCCTGGTAAAGACCGAAGCCTCAGGAACAAGTCCCTTTTCCTGTCGATCCAGTTCTTCGATCCCTTTTCTTCCTGCACCTGATACTGCCTGGTAAGTGCTTACCACTATCGTTCTAAGTCCATACAGGTTATTTACCTGTTGTAGGGACAGTACCATCTGTATGGTCGAGCAATTCGGGTTAGCTACTATTCCATGATAGTTTTCAAGAAGGCCTCCATTTATTTCCGGTACCACAAGGGGTATTTCCTTTGTCAGTCTGAAGGCTGAAGAATTATCGATGACCGTGGTCCCTTTATCAGCTGCAATGGGTGAAAACCTCCTGGAAACGTCCGCTCCCGCCGAAAAAAGTGCATAATCATAAAGATCATCGAAAGAACTCTCCACGAGCTCTTCAGAATAATAACTTTTGCCCATGAACGTCAATTCTGTTCCCGCAGATCGTTTGGAAGAAAAGAACTTAATTAGGGAAGGTTTCACCTTCTGTTCTTCCAGAACCCTGGTCATCATTCTTCCAACTTCTCCAGTAGCACCTACTACAGCTAATCTCATTTTTCTCAACTCCTTAAAAGAACAGGGCCCGCCCCCGAAGGGACGGGCCTGATAAAACCCGTGGTACCACCCTGCTGGAACAAAAACTGTTGTTCCTCTCTCGCTCTATAACGGAAGCGTGCCCGGGAACCTACTCCGGGAAAAATTTCCCTTTCGGGACCAGCTCGTCAGCCTTTGGGTATTCTGGTTTCTCATAAGAACAACTCTCAGCCTCTGGATGTTCCTCTCTGTATATGACCATGGCCTTCATACCGTCTGATTCATCGCTTTTCAGCTAAAGGTCTATCTGGCAATTCGTAAAGTTTTGGAAATTATAAGTATCATGCCTTTCTTTGTCAAGAAATTGCCTGATTTGGCGTGGCTTTTTTCAGAGCCTATACCAATGCAGGCCTTTACCCTATGTAGCGGAATATTTCTTCCAGTGTTTTACGTTTTTTTGGAGGGATCCCAGTTTTAGAGGGGAAACCCAGGCTTATCATAAGATCGATCTTCTGGTCCCTGGGAATATCCAGGAGTCTCTTGACCCCTTTTTCGTTGAACCATCCGTACCAACACGTTCCCAGCCCCATCTCGGTTGCCTGAAGGGAAAAGTGTTCACATGCTATTCCTATATCGATGAGGCTGAATTGGACTCCCCTGAAAAAACCACCCATTCTTGCAGCATAGCCGGATCTTTCTGTAACAACAGTTATTATTACAGGTGCCTTGGAAGCAAAGGAATTCATGGAGTAGGGGCCGCCGAATGCGATCTCTGCGATCTCTTTTGTGCGTTCAGGAATGTCTGAAACCAGGAAATGCCATGGTTGGGAATTACATGCTGAAGGAGCCAGCCTTGCCGCCTCGATACATTTCTCTATCATGGTTCTCGGAACCGGATCTGGGCTGTATTGTCTGACACTGTACCTAGCCCTCGCGAGTTCAAGAAATTCCAATATTCCATCCCTCCTGGAGCGCCCCTTGATTACCCTGTCATGGTGCGTTATAGATAAAGTATAGTGAAGCACCAATAAGAATGATGCCAAGTACATGGTTCATTACAAGGGTGAACCTGGATGCTTCGTCGAGTTTCATGAATCCTGTCATAAAGCCTGCAGATGTTCCTGCCATAATAAGGATAAGGCAATTACCCAGGGCATACATGAATACCATTAGCATGGAATACAGAAAATTTGAAGTTGCGGCTTTCATGGCCAGCACTAAAAGAGGCGCGAGATATGCAAATGCGCAAGGACCTATGGCAAGACCGGAGAAGAGGCCTAGGAACCATGCTCCGAAAAGGCCCTTTAGCGATCCTGCCTTCATGCTTGACTGTTTCAGCCAGGGTATGCTGATGACTTCCAGTAGATGAAGTCCGAACAGGATGAACACTGCAGCGACAAAATAGTTCATGATCCTGGACAACTCTGCCATCAGGGAACCTGCTGAAGCGATTATTACCCCTACCAGGGCAATGTTGATAAATACACCTAAAGAGAAAGCGACAGAGATAAAAAAGGCTTTCCCGGCGGAGGTCTCTTCCTGGGCTTCGATATACCCTACTACCAGTGGTATCGTGATCAGTGCGCAAGGGCTGAGGATCATGCCAAGGATCCCCCAGGCAAAAGATGCCAGAAGTACAATGGAACCACCGCCCTGGAGAGTTGCGTAGACAGAAGTTATAACTGTCATCATCCTGGCGGGACCTCAGTTTCTTTCCTGGAGTGAATAACCCAGTTCTTCCCACTTATTCTCAAGCTGTTTCATGGACATCACTCCTTCGTTCCTGAAAAGCTCTTCACCCTTGCTGTCAAGGAAAATAAGGGTGGGAACTACCCTTATGGAATACTTCTCTGCCATATCAGACTGTTTCCATACATCCACCATCTGGACATTGATCTTATTGGAATAGTTTTCATGGAATTCCTCCAGAATTCCTTTCATTTCAACACAGGCGGGTCAGGTAGTCACGCTGAGATCAAGAAGTACAGGCATTTCTTCCTGGATGATCCCGGTTTCCTCGGGTTTTTCCTTCATCATGAATGTAACAGCCACAGCTATCGCGACGAGGCTCAGGATTATTATCTTTCTCATCTTGTTCATAACGGACACCTCCGGGTGATCATTTGAGGGCGCATTCTACCTCTATAACTATCTACTATAAAAAAGTATAACATGGTTCTTACCTATATGGGAAAAGGGGTACACCACTACAGCGGTTTCCCTGATTAAGGTATCGTGAAAGGAGATATTCTATCTTTTCATGATACCCTTGCAGTAAAATGATACAGACCCTCAATATCTTTTCTGCTATTATACCCAGTGGGGGTTCAGGTGCCAATATACAACAACTACACCTAACCTTTCAAGGGAGGTCTTCCCATATTCCTGTAAGGGGTGAAGCCAGATGTTGAATGACCGTATCCTTGAGTTGGCATACTCAATAGAAAGGGTCATCGTTGATTGCCGTCGTCATTTCCATGAATTTCCCGAACTGGATTCTGATGTGGCCCTTACAGCCGATCACATAGTAAAGACCCTGCAGGAACATCACATACCCTGTCGTATTATCCCAGGAGGTGGGGTACTGGGCTTTGTCAGGGGAAGGAATGATGGAAGGACCTGTGCTTTGAGGGCGGATATGGATGCCCTTCCGATCAGGGAAGAGAATTCCTTTCCCTATGCTTCTGCTATTCCCGGTTTAATGCATGCTTGTGGTCATGATGCACATATGGCAGTTGTGATCGGAGCGGCCCTTATTCTTAATTCCCTGGGGGATGCTTTTTCGGGCCTGGTGAAACTCATTTTTCAGCCGGCAGAAGAGACAACGGGTGGGGCCATGAAAATGATAGAGGAGGGAGTACTCCAGGCCCCGGACGTCGAGGCGGTTTTCGGTTTTCATGTTACTCCCGATCTTCCGACCGGGACCCTTGGAGTAAAGAACGGTAAGATACGGGCCGCATCAGATATGTTCGATGTCACCGTAGGGGGTATATCCTCTCACGGAGCGGAACCGGATAAAGGTCTGGATGCTATTGCCGTTGCTTCTTATCTTATAACGGGTCTTCACCAGAACATGTCCAGAAAGGTCAGTCCCCTTGAGCAGGCTGTTCTTTCCATTGGGAAAATCCGGGGAGGTTCTGCCCGGAACATCCTGTGCGATGAAGTCTGTTTTTCAGGCATATTGCGCAGTGCGGACGAAGATCTTCGTGTCCGCTTAAAGGGAGAAATTCTAAAAATGGTGACACTTATCCCGGAATCCATGGGAGGCCGGGGAGGTATCGATTTTATCGAGGGGTACCCTTCAATGGTCAATGATCCTTCTATGACAGATCTGGTTAGAGCTTCCTTCCGAGGTCTTTTCCCTGATGGTGAAATTAAGGAGCTTGAACTACCAAGCATGGGAGTGGATGATTTTTCCTATTTCCTCCAGAAGGTACCTGGCAGTTACTTTCTTTTCGGCACCGGGGGGGATTTCCCTCTTCACCATCCCCGTTTTGATATTGATGAAAAACAGCTTCCAAGGATCTCGGCTCTTCTTGCTACTATAGCGATGAATTGTTTGTCCTGTCCGGATCAGGTCTATGGATGATCAGACCTTTCAACTCATTTTCTGCTCAAGAGAAAACTCCCTTCGCGGGAGGAAATATGACATTATGTGAAAAAGGTTCGTCATTTCAGTGACAATAAAACTGGAGTGAAAGAAAAACAGAGGCGCTTCTCCAACAAATTTATCAGGAGGGATAGAGAAATGGAACGACTTGAATCCAGAATAATTTCCAGGCTGGAAAGTTCAGCTAAAGAGCCTGTCCTATGGTGGCAGGGTGAATGGTGGAAGGGGAAAGATCTTGAAATACTTGTCCGATCCTGTACGAAAAGTCTTGAACGATCAGGGTTTTCGGAAGGAGACAGGTTAGCGGTCCTTCTGCCCAATTCTCCCATGGTACTTGCCCTTTCTATCGCTACGTGGAGGCTTGGCGGGACTATTTCGACCCTCAATGCAAAAGCCGGTCAGAGATCACTCCTGGGGACCCTTGATCTTATCAGTCCTCAGGCTGTCGTATTAAGCGAGGATATGGGAGAGATGGGAGATGAGATACTGAGAGCAGGTTTCCCTGTTGTTCAGACTCCCCTCGGGGGACCTCTCCCTGAATATTCAGGTCGAACCTCTGAAAAAAGTGACCCTCAATTGGCGATTATTTTTGCCACTTCAGGTACTACCGGTCTTCCCAAGGCTGTTCCTCTTTCCCACACGAACCTGATAGATAACGCCACAAAAGTCTTTGATTTTGTTGAGGAATTGGAAGAAGGGGATGTAATGATAAATGTGCTTCCCAACTTTCACTCTTTCGGATATACGGTATCTGGGATTATGCCTCTTATTTGCGGGATGTCCCAGACAATTCTTCCCAATTTCATGCCTCCAAGGGCAACTATCGAAGCGATGACAGCATCGAGGGTCAATGATCTGGTAGTTGTTCCGGCCATGCTGTCATTTCTGATGGTATCCATGAAAAATACTGGCCTGGCTGTACCGGAAAGTCTGAAACTTATCATCACGGGTGGAGACAGGCTTAATGTTCAGCTTGATGAAAGGGTCAGATCCGCCATGGGAGTGGGTGTCCTTGAAGGATATGGTTTAACCGAATGCTCGCCTGTTGTTTGCGTGAACCCATCCTACTCCAGGAGGAAATTGGGCACTGTAGGGCCCCTCATTCCAGGCTATGAATGGCAATTACGCAACATGAAGGGTGAGCCCGGTGGTGCGAGCCGGGAAGGTGTTCTCTGGGTCAGGGGACCTTCCGTCGGGAAAGAGTATTACAAGGCACCGGAGTTAACATCTGAGCGTTTCGATAATAGCTGGTTCAATACAGGAGATGTGGTGACCATGGACGAGGATGGGTATGTCTCTATCCTTGACAGGGCAACAGACATAATTATTGTAGGTGGGTTCAATGTCTATCCCCAGGAGGTCGAGGCGGTTCTCAATCAGCATTCCGAGATCAGCGCAGGTATCGCAGTGGGAATGCCGCACCCGATAAATGGAGAAGTGGTGAAAGCCTTTGTGATGAGACAGGAAGGTTCATCAGTTACTGAAAGGGAGATCATAGACTATTGCAAAAAAGAGCTTGCCCATTTCAAAGTTCCGAGAAAAGTTGAATTTCTGGATAGTTTTCCCCTTTCTCCCACAGGGAAGATACTCAGGAGAAAGCTTAGTGAAAAACAATGATATACAACAATAAAGGAGAGGGGGTCACCCTCTCCTTTATTGTTGTATAAGGGATCCAGCCATCAAAAGGCGTGGAAACCGGAAACATCCTCCCGGATCTTCATGTATCTCTTCTTGGTGGTGTCCATGTGACCCTTTTCCATTTCTGCGAGTTTTTCGAACATCACCTTCGCTTCTCCCTCGGATTCACTGGCCAGTTTCTGATAGAATTCATTTGCCTTCATCTCAGAAAGATAGGCGGCTGCTGCTATCCTCAAGAGGGATGTAGTGTCCTGGAAATCCCTGGTCTGTACTTTAAGTTCCGGGGCTACCGTCATAGCCGGGTCTATCGATGGCTCTTCGTTGTAAAGCTGGACATAATAATCCCTCAGTCCCTTTTCATGTTCCTTTTCCCAGTCCGAGAGTTCAGAGAGTTCTTTCTTGTAATGTTCTTCATCCACATTATCGGCCCACATCCGATAGAACTCTTTTGCCTCAATTTCCGCTTTGATGCCATATTCAAGGGCTTTCTTCATTTCAAAGCATTCTTTCATAAAAAGGATCCCTCCCTCATAAGGTCAATTACTTACTGTGGAATTCATTATAAAATGAAAAAATAAGTCAATCAACACTTCAGATAAAAAACTCTTTATCGAAAGAACATGAAAAAGAGATCTTTCCGGGTATCCAGTTGACGCTATGTCTCTTTCCTGCAGGGAGGCAGTTCCTTCTTGATCTGTTTGCCTGTGGACATGAAGAAAGATCTTTCTGAAATATTTGCTGCATGGTCTCCTATCCTTTCGAGGTTTCGAGCTACCATCTGAAGTAGGGCAGCTCTCCTGGCCCTGTTCTCGGAAGAGGTCCCTTCCTTACCTATGATCATGAAAAGTTCGTCCGTGATCTGGTCATAAAGGGTATCTACCTCCTGGTCCTGAAGGAATACCTTTTTTGCAAGTTCGGGATCGTTATTCTCGAAAGAGCTCAGGGTATCTCTAAGCATTTCCACGCAGGCAGAAGCCATTTTGGGTATGTCGATCAGCGGTTTCAGGAGAGGTTCCCTGTTAAGAATGAGTGCGTGTTTTGCGATGTTGCAGGATTCATCAGCCATTCTTTCGAGATCAGTTATTATCTTGAGGATAGAGAAAAAAAATCGGAGTTCTTCCCTCACAGGATGTCTAACTCCAATTATCCTGAGACATTCCTGTTCGATCTCTATCTCATGTTCATCTACGATATCATCGTTCCTTATCACCTGGTGTGCCAGTGAATCGTCTCTTTCCTGCAGGCACCGGAGAGCCATAAGTATCATGTGCTCCACGGATTCTCCCATTTGTCCGAGCATTTTAAGCAGTTTCTCCCGGTCTTTGCTCAGAAGGAATCTTGTCCCCATGATCCTGTCATTGTCCATGGTGTGTAATGTCTCCTCTCTTAATAATGTATTTTACTGGCGTCACTTTTCACCGAAAAATGTGTACTTCTGGTCGAAAAGGTTGCTCCTGGCCAGTTCAAAGGCGGCCTGGGCAAGGATGTTGCAGAAGGATAAGAGATCCCATAAACATATATCCTCTCCTGAAGTCAGCCAGAGTCCCCGTTCCATCAGGTATCCTCTCAGCTTGCTCTCGGCCTCAAGATACTCCTTCAAGTTCTTTTCGGCTCTCAGGGCGAGATCTGTCCCTCCAAGGGCAAATGAACCTACTGCCGTTGAGACCAGGTGTTCCAGAATTTCAGTCATGTTGGAATAATTCTGGTTATCCTCAAAATGTTCCCGAAGTTCCCCCCTGGAATTATGAAGGAGTGGATAAAGTCTGTTTTTCATGATATCTGCCATATCTCTCAATGCAGCAAGGGAATATGATATGGAGGAATATTCCCTTTTCCAGAAATCCCTGCTTGCAGGTGCGGAGATATCAGAAAGGAAATTCACGCATTGACCCAGGAGTTTTTCGGTACCTTCTGATAACTCCTGGATCCTTTCAGTGTCGGGGGATGTTTGAAAGATCCTGTAGATTATCTCCTCGAGATTATTCCCTGCTCTGACCATTTCCTTTGCAAGCAGGTTAAGCGCCATGGAAGGGAACTGTTTGACCTCATCGGAAAGGAAAAGAGGTTCACTGATCTGTTCTCTTTCTCCCGGTTTGATCATTTTTTCAAGAGAAATGGCAAAAAAGGATGTGAAAGGAAGGAATAACAGAACGTTGAACAAGGCAATTCCCATGTGGATGAAAGCTACCAGATTAGGTAAGGGAAGATCGATGGTTGAGATCCATGAGACGGTAAAAGGAGAAAGGGGGATAAAAATAAGGCTGCCCGAGAGCCTGAACAGAAAATTCCCCCACGCAAGTCTTCGGGCATTCACTCTCTTGCCCATTCCTGAAATTAGTACTATTACCGAGTTCCCGAGATGGCTTCCTATCACGATCCAGACGATCGAAGGCAGATCTGTGATCCCTGATATTGTCAGGGCAATGGCCAGGGCCATAACCATGGGACTGCTTTGTGTTATTGAGGTAAGCAGGAAAGCAGTAAATGTAAGGGTAAGAGGGTTTTGCGAAGCCCTTACAAGCATGTCTTTCAGTTCAGGTCTTTGAAGTACAGGCGCCATACCGGTCTTGATCAGAACCATCCCAGACAGAAGGATACCGATACCGATAACAAGTTTCCCTATCTTGGAATACCGTGGGCTCGATGATTTTGAAAGTAACCATCCTGACAGAATGATCAGGGGAGAAATGTTGATCATCTCAAGACTGAGTATCAAAGTGACCAGTGAAGACCCTACACTTGCACCCATCATTACCAGT
>JAFGMB010000245.1 GCA_016927765.1 Synergistales bacterium | reverse complement strand
CCTTGGAAACCTGGTGGGAATGGTATGTGACGGAGCCAAGGATACCTGCGCGCTAAAGGTCGGTACGGGAGCCGTGGAGGCCTATTATGCGGCCATGCTTGCCCTGAAAGGCCATGTCCTTAACTCCGCTCAGGGTGTGGTGGACGAAACTATAGAGAAGACAGTAAAAAACGTTGCCTCCATCAATATTGAAGGTATGACTGATGTGGACAGGATAATCATAGAATTCATCAAAGACAGGTTCGAGTAAAGAGATTGAACTCTAGATCAACGAAGAGGCAGGGTACTATGCCCTGCCTCTTTTTGCGTAAAAATACAGGAAAACTGATATCAGCCCAGCTATTGCAGATGCAAGAATAAGGAAGGTATGGGCAAAGAAAGCAGCACCAGCATCAGGAGAAGGGCCGGATAAACTTGAAGCGATAGCCCAGCCCGCTTCATAATTTCCGAGTCCTAGCCAGCCGGAAAGGGGAACAAGAAAAGCCATTTCCGCTCCCAGGGATAAAAACAGCATTCTTCCCAAGGGATCTCCAGAAACAGTGGATGTAATGATAGCGACAGCGAGAAGCTTCAACATCCATACCATGGAGGTTACCAGAAAAAGAGAAATCCCTCCTGGCATGGATAACCGGGATAACCTCCCCAACGCTGGCAGGAACCTCTGCAGAAAAGCCGCAGAAGAACTCATCCCTTCATAAAAGCGAAATGCTTTCCCCCTGAAAGAGAAGATCAATGACAGGATAAGGATAACGGGCAGGAAAGCCCTTAACCCCATGTAGAAAAGCGCGAAAAGAGTTATCATCACGGAAAGATCCATTAATCTCCCCATGAAAAGGTAGATCATGGAACTCGAGAAAGAATGCCCCCTGCCCTTGAGAAGCATGGGAAAAGCCAGTTCTCCACTCTTGAAAGGCAGGAAATTGGTCACAGCAGTATGGATCCCGGTAATTATCGTGAATTCCCATAAGGTCCTTATGCCCTTGAAATCCTCCATCAGAAGGATCCACCGGAACGCCCGCAAGGGATAGGTCAAAATATAGAGGACAAAAGCCCATAAAAGCGCTTTTCCAGGTATTAGCCTCCACATTTTCAGAGACTCCTCAAAGCTGCCAGACCGGGAAAGGATAAGGAGAGTGACCAGGGCAATGCTTAAGGATAGTATGACGGAGATCTTCCTCGTCAATTCTCAAGACCGCCTTCGATCATCTCCTTCACCCAGTATGGTTTTTTATCCTGGCTTTCGTAATAGGTCCTTATTACAAGCTCCGCGAGGAAGCCAGTGGTAACGAGCTGGGTACCGAAAAGGATGAGGATCACCGCGAAAAGCAACAGAGGCCTTCTGGACAGTTCCTCCCCCATAAAGATCTTTTTAAGGGTCAGATAGAAGGCGATCAGAAAACCGGTAAGGCCCATTCCCAGGCCTGCCCCTCCAAGGAAATGGATTGGCCTTGTCCTGTACCTGAGAAGGAAGCGGACGAGAAGAAGATCCAGGAATACCTTGGGTGTCCTTGAGATCCCATATTTGGAGGTACCCCTTGTACGGGCATAATGGTTTACAGGGATCTCCGTAACCCTGGCCCCCACCATGGATGCAAGGGCTGGTATGAACCTGTGGAGCTCACCGTAAAGATCCACTTCCTTGATCACTTCAGATCTGTATGCCTTAAGACTGCATCCGTAATCATGAAGTTCGACCCCCGTCATTTTCCCTATAAGCCAATTGGCTATCCTGGAAGGGATCTTCCTTGAGACAAGTGCATCCTGCCTGTTCTTGCGCCATCCGCTTACCACATCGTAACCTTCCCTGATCTTTTCAAGGAGCAGTGGAATGTCGGAAGGATCATTCTGCAGGTCTCCGTCCAGGGTAATTATCACTTCTCCCCTTGACGCTTCTATACCAGCGCTCATGGCAGCTGTCTGTCCATAATTCCTTCTGAAAGACATCCCCCTCACAGAAATATCCTGCGTAGAGATCTCTTGTATATGTTTCCAAGTCCTGTCTGTGCTACCATCATTGATGAAAATGATCTCGAAAGGTAGATCCATTTTCTTCATTACCCTTGATATTCTGGAATACAGCTCCCGAACATTCTCCTCCTCGTTATAGAGAGGCACTACAATTGATATGGATCCCGGAAAAGACAAGATAAACCCCCTTTTAGTGGTAGAAGCGACAGATCCAGTCCCACTCCTCTTTCAAGCCCTCGCAAAGACCTACCTTCGGCTGATAATCCAGGTATTTTGAAGCCTGTTCAAGATCTGCAAGGGTATCTGACACATCTCCAGCCTGAGGAGAGATGACCTCTATTCTGATCTTCCTTTCAGTAACCCTGGGGAGGATGTGTTCAAGGAGATCTTTCAGAGAGCACCTCGAACCGCCGCCGACGTTTATTACTGAACCGGAAGGTGCTTGAGGAGATCTCACACACGCTTCAACCACATCTGAAATGAAGGTGAAATCCCTGGTCTGTCGTCCGTCTCCGTATAATGGGACAGGTTTATCTTTCAGAACAGAAAGAAGGAATTTATGGAATGCCATATCCGGTCTCTGCCGTGGTCCGAAAACAGTGAAATATCTCAAGGATACCGTTTTAAGTCCATAATTTGTCGAATAAAGGGATACCAGGTTCTCCGCTGCCAGTTTCGTCACCCCGTAGGGGGAGAAGGGGCTGCATCTCTGGCTTTCCCTGAAGGGGATCTCCTTTGTATTGCCATAGACCGAAGAACTTGAAGCATAGACAACAGGTATATGGGGGCACATGACCTCGAGGGCGGCAAGAAGCCTGGAGGTGGCCATAATGTTGTGCCTGACATATGTGTCGAACTGGTCCCAGCTGGCCCTGACACCCGGCTGGGCAGCAAGATGATATACCAGGTCCACTCCCTTGAGGAGATCTCCCATTTCCACATCATTCAGATCCTTCTCGACGAACTCGAAGGAAGGATAGTGTTTCAATATTGCAAGATTGGCTTTCTTCTGATCTATGGAATAATAATCCGTCAGACAATCTATCCCCCTGACCCGTTTACCTTCCCTTAAAAGCCTTTCACCGAGGGAAGATCCGATGAAACCTGCTGAACCTGTGATCAGGACCCTTTCTGTTAATGACAATTATTAAACCTCCTGAAGGACCCCTGCGGGTCTCATGGTTATTTTAAAAAAGCCTTTACATGGTCACGGTAAAACATGGCCACTGGAAGGGCACAGACAAAAGCCCATAGGAAACCTCCTGCCACATCCGATACCCAGTGTACACCAGAAAGCACTCTAGCAGCACCTGTTATCATGGAAAAGAATATCAGAAAAGATGAAATCTTCGGACTGGAAGTGAACAAAGCAAAGAACGCCAGGGAAGCGGCAGTGGAGGTATGTCCCGAAGGGAAAGACAGGTATTCCCAGCCCAGGCCTGAGGAGATAAGCAAACCGTGAAGGAACCAGCCTTCTCCCGCCAGTCCGGGCAAGGGGCGGCTTCTGCTCATGATAACCTTTATCAGGTCCGCTGACAGACCGGCTACCAAAGCTGCCGTCATGGCACCCAGGAACCAGAAAGCAAGTTTGTCTTTCTTCGCACTCCTGGTCAGAAAATATCCTCCAGTAAGAATTGAAAATTCGACCAGCCCATCACCATACAGATTGCCGAAGGTTCTGATGAAACCGGCAACTCCAGATCCCATGCCCCTGAGATCCAGGCCCCATCCATCGAAACAGAAAGAGATCAGTAGGAAAAGTCCTCCTGTCAGCAAGGGGAAATACCACTGCCTGAGAAAAGACCCGCTGCACAATTTCCGAAAAGATGAAAAATAACCGTACCGGAAGGCTTTCCATAGGGCAAAAAGAAATAACAGGGTCAACACATATTGAGGTATTTCACTTGCATGAGGGAACATGATCTATCAGATCCTCCCTTTTCAATTCCACGATCACAGATCGATGACCATCGTTCATACCCTTCCAGATGACCCTGGGCCTGTACTCTTTTTCGAGGGGTTGAAAAACCTCAGGAAGGTCTTTCTCTGATCCATATATTCTACCGATAATTTTGCCTTCCATGAACTTTTCGATCTGCCCCGGGTTTTTCAAAACCCTGAGTGACTTATGGCTGTAGAATATCAATGCCGACTGTTCCTCCCTGTATAACGCAGAAGGAACCCCTGACATAAGGTATCCTGCCCTGTCAACAGCATAAACCTTTCCATATGAATAGGCGGCGCTCAGAAGGATCACCAGGAAAAGAAACCCTCTCCCCAGGTAAGCCCAGAGGGTTCCTTCTTTCCTGCTAAGAACAAGCAGGATGGTAGAGATCCCAAGAACCATGAACATTGAGGCAAAGGCCATAAAAGGAAGCTCAGTTGAAGAAGAAAAGGCAAGAAATAGATATATTCCTGATGCAAGTTCAAGGAATCCCTGGAAAGCCACAACTCCCGACTGAAGGAGAGAAAACCTGCCTCCTCTCGAAATTGAATATCCCAGGAACAGACAGAGTCCCGGGTATGAAGCGAGAAGGTAATGGTGAAGCTTGTTGGCGGCAAGAGCATAGAACAATATCACTACAATGGAATAAAGGAAAACAGCTCCCAGAAAATCCTTCTCCTGGTTATCCTTTATGAAAAAACACTTTATTGAAGGCAACCACCAGGGGTGCCAGAACCAGAAAGCTGCCAGGAGGACAGGTAAATAGACCACCCAGAATGAATAGGGATGATATTCCACGGCTCCGGTGAACCTGGCAAGATTATTTCTGAAGAAGAACTCTTCCAAGAAATAGTGCCCGTGAATATGGAACATGGCAAGATACCAGGGGAGGACTATGGCAAGAAACAACAGGGGTCCCATGTTTATCCAGGCAGCCTTGAGGAAGGGTATCATTCCTTTCAACCCCTTGACCAAAAGACAACACAGGATAGCAGAAAGGCCAGGCAGAAGAAACCCGACAGGCCCCTTGGCAAGAACCGCAAGGCCTGCACAGAGCCATGCGGTATAGACCTTTCCTCTGGATCTTTCTTTTCCGGTAAGCCCTGTTCCCTCGATAAGGAATAAAAACGCCAGGGTCTGAAAAAGAACCAGGGTCATCTCGGGAACAGCAGACCTGCTCTCCAAAAGAACATGGATATTGGTAAGCCAGATAAGGGCCGCCCAGAAACCTGCCTTCCTTCCAAAATACCTTGAACCGAAGGAACAAAGGATCAGGGACATCAATACCGCGGCAACCACTGAGGGCATCCGTGCTGCCGCAGCGCAAGGCCCGAGAAGGATCATGAAAGGCAACATTAAGTAATAAAGTAGAGGGGGCTTGATAAGACGGGGTATACCATTGAAAACAGGTGTCAGGAAATCACCTGAGCTGAGCATGTTCCAGGCAGCAGAGGCATTTCTCCCCTCATCAGGAGCAGTGAGAGGGATCAGCTCTGTCCCGATACCGAGCATAACGATGGCCAGAACGGTAATGATCAAGAGATCTTTAAGAAAAACCTTTTTCTCCATGGCGCCATTTATCCTTTCCAGTTCCCACAGGTCCACTCTATCTGCAGAATCAACGAATAAAGATTTTCCATGATGATCAAAGGAAAATCCATAAGGGAATGTACCAGATTTGGAGAGTTTTGTAAAAAATTCCCTCAAATACATGAAAAAACCGTGGCCTTTGAATAATGGACCACGGCTGGGGTCATTTTCAATGACAGCTTTTAATCTATAGAAACAAGGCATTGTAAGGTTTCCAGGATCTTCTCAGGTTCCAGCCTCCTGGTATGGTCGGTCTCCTTCCAGGCAAGGACGACCCTCCCTGAAATATCCACCACGAAGGTTGCTGTGACAGGAAGTTTCCAGCTCTCTTCCCCATTATAAAGGGGAATAAAGAGTCCCGCTCCCTTGTAGACATCCCTTACCTGGGGAGAAACAGTGAAGGTCAGGCCAATGCTGGAAGCAAAAGAATTACCCTTGTCGAAAAGAATGTCAAAAGATAAGGATAATTCCCTGTGCAGCTCCATGGAAAACTCGGGAACCATGGGAGATATGGCCAGGAGACCTGCCCCATATTCTGAAATAAGCGGGGAAATTTCATTATATGCCTGCAACTGCAGACGGCAGTAGGGTCACCATTTTCCCCGGAAAAAAGTGGCCACCAGGGGACCTCTTGCAAGGTAATCCTCTGAAGAAACACTCCTTTCTTCCTGGTTCAGGAGTTCGAAAGAAGGGAACAGATCACCCTTTCCGGGGATATCTTCCTTTCTAACGAGCCTGTCGATCTCGGATCTGAAGCTTGTAAGGGTCTCAAAGGCTTCAGGGGGGAATTTTTTAGCCGACTCTCTGACGATCTCATCGATCTTTTCCTGAAGACTCATGATCTCCCTCCTTTCGATGTATGCCAGAACATGGAAAAACCCTTCTCCGCAAAGTCATCTCTCTTTTACATCATTTTAATGCATTGCTGCAGAAAAAAGAAATATCTGTCAGTTTTTTACCTTAACAGCCCTCTGCGAACTCCACCCAATGAAGCCCTGAAAATGACGCTTCCCGGATCAGGATGGTTCATCCTGAAATTTCTGACACAAGCTTTCCAAGTTTTTGAAAACCCTCCTCCACCCCGGGGGACCATGTATTGCCACAATTCAGCCGGAAACAGTTCCTGTAAAGACCTGTAACTGAAAAGGCAGTTCCCGGGAAGATAGATATCCCCTGCCCCCATGCTTTATTGAACAATTCCATGGAATCAGCTTTTTCAGGCATTTCTATCCACAGCAGGAATCCGCCTGATGGTGACGAGACCCTTATCTGGGGAGGGAAATATTTCCTTATCGCCCTTAAAGACATATCCAGATTTCTTCTACAGGCGTTCCTCAGGTCCCGAAGATGCCTGTCAAGGGCTCCACGGGAAAGAAATTCTCCCATTACTCTCTGGGTTATGGTGGCAGATGTGAGGGATGAACTCAGCTTGGCCTTCATTACCTGGTCCATGTATATTCCCGGGATAACATACCCCACTCTCAAACCTCCACCCACTGTCTTGGAAAAAGATGAAAGATAGAGAACCCTTCCCAGGGTATCAAAATATTTCACGGCTCTGGGCCTGGTTTCTCCAAAAGCAAGCTCTCCATAGGTATCATCCTCTATAAGAGGTATGTTTTTCTGATACAACAGCCCCAGGAAAGCTTTCTTTGCCTCTTCAGACATGATATATCCCATAGGATTATGTACCGTGGGGGTCAGGAAAGCGGCCTTGATATCCGTTCGGTCCATAACTCTCCTTGCCTTCTCAAGATCTATCCCTTTTTCCGGGTGAGTCGGGACTTCGACTGCATAAAGTCCCTGCTCTTCCATGATCTGAAGGACTCCAGGGTAAACAGGGGACTCTATAAGTACCGCATCTCCCCTGGAAGTCATAGCTCTCAGGCATATGGAGATCCCTTCAGTCCCTCCATTGGTAATGATCAGGTCTTCTGATGATATGACCCCGACCCTCCCAAGGAGCCATTTCGCCAGGTTTCTTCTGAGCTCAGGGCTGCCCTGGGTATTCTCATAACATACAAGCCCCTCAAGCTCTTTGCTGATCAGTTTCCTCACGATCCTTCCAAGATGTTTTCCAGGCATAAGATCCATGGAAGTGTAGGCTCCTCCAAGGTGAAGGATGGAGGGGTCCGAGATACTGCTTACGATCCTGTCCAACATGGCCGATCGGGAGACCCTCACGGGTGGGGAGGATCTCTTTCGCATGCTTGGGAGGTGAAACCCCCCGTGACCAGGGTTTACCACAAACCCTGATCGAGCATGGGGAGTTACAAGCCCTCTTCTCTCAAGCTCCATATAAGCCTGGTAGACAGTGGTGATGCTTTTCCCTGATCTATGATGAAGCTGTCTCAGGGATGGCAGCTTCTCCCCAGCCGGGAGATGTCCCTCCTGAATGGTGTTTTCAAGTTCATCTGCCAGTTGAAGATAAAGATAGTTCTTTCCTTCCTGCATGACCGGGAACCCTCCCCGCGATCTGTTATTCTCTTATTTTTATATTCTGTATCTGTTATTTTTCCTTTTCCAGGTTATCCTGTCAATGTAAAGTTTCTATTTAAAGGATCTGAAAAAAGGAGGAACAGAAATGAGCAGACACCTCTTCTACATAGCAGACGTCTTCGCAGAGCAGAAATATGCAGGTAACCAGTTGGGGATCATCAGGCAGGCAGAAGACATTTCCTCTGAGGAAATGCTCGAGATAGCAAGAGAGATGAACTACTCGGAAACCACTTTTATTCTCTCAGATCAGATGGAGGAAGGCGGATATGACGTCCGTATTTTCACTCCCGGGGGCGAAGTCCCTTTTGCCGGACATCCTACTCTTGGTACAGCAGCCCTGATCAGGAAGGAGATAGCCGGGGGAACCCCTGACCAGATCATCCTGAACCTGAAAGTCGGGAAGATCCCTGTAACGGTAAAGGACAATATCTTCTGGATGACACAGATGCCTCCGCAATTTGGCGAGACCTTCAGCAGGGAAGAAATCGCACCCATCCTCGACATCGACCCTGAAGATATAGAACAGGATTTTCCGGTCCAGTTGGTCTCTACAGGCCTGCCTACAGTCATTATCCCTCTAAGGAACCTTGAGACTGTAAAAAGGGTCCGGATACGAAGAGAATATTATGATCCCTTCATTGAAAGGATAGGCAATGCCCTTATTCTTGTCTTCACAAAAGAAACCCTCTTCCCCGATAATGATATCCATGACAGGGTCCTTGTACCCTGTTTCGGCATAGAGGAAGACCCTGCTACCGGGAGCGGTAACGGCTGCCTTGCAGCTTATCTGGTGAGGCATAAGGTGTTCGGTGTCTCAAGCATAGAGAATATAAGGGTCGAACAGGGTTATCAGGTCAACAGGCCTTCCCTTCTTCTCCTGACGGCAAAGGACGAAGGGGTAGAAGTGAAAGTCCATGTGGGCGGAAAGGTCGTCTTCACAGCCCAGGGGGAGATGTTATAGTTTAAGGGACCGCAAAATATTAACATGATCTGAAAAGGCACGATATAATACATTCAATATCAAGTAATGGAGGGATCAGGAATGAAAAAGGTTATTTCCACAGACAAGGCACCGGCCGCAGTAGGACCTTACAGCCAGGCCATCGAGGCCGGAGGTTTTATTTTCTGTTCAGGCCAGGTGGCCCTTGACCCGGCTTCCACAGAAAAAAAACTGGTAGGCGAGGATGCCGCTACCCAGGCTAAACAAGTCCTGACCAATATAAAGGGTCTCCTGGAATCCCAGGGGCTTACCATGGAAAACGTGGTCAAGGCAACTGTTTTCGCAGCTGATATCAAGGATTTCCAGGCAGTGAACGCAGTCTACGCTACTTTCTTCACCAAGGAACCCCCTGCACGTTCCTTTTTCCAGGTGGGAGCCCTTCCTCTTGGAGCGAAAGTCGAGATCGAGGTCATCGCTTACAAAAGCTGATAAATAAGGGTCGGTTCTTTTCAGGGGGGCACTGATGGAGTGCCCCCGTTTTTATTGACTGTCTTTTGCCCAGGTAACCCTCTGTCTCATTACTTCATCCCCTGTCAGGCTGTTGCTCAGAAGATGACAGCTTATAAGGTGATCTTCCTGATTTTTGGTACACATCCTTGAAAGGACTACTCCATCCCTGAAGGTCTCGTTTTTAAAATTCACTTCAAGTTCCAACGGAAGATATTCATCCCTGGTCTTCACAGGTATGGTCTCAAAAGCCCAGTTCATATAGACCGTGTTGTTCACATGCTGATGAAGGTCTATCTCATTCCACCTGGGGCTGAATTCTATCTCCGTGATAGAAGGACCTCTGTACGGAAGACCCGGGAAATCTGTCACAAGTGCCCTTTCTTCCCTTTCCGGGAAAGGGGGGAGAACCCTGGAAGGGTTCAATGCCTTTTTGCTTTCAAGGTCTATGAGACACCATATGCTGCTCCCCCTGCCGATGACCCTCTGACCTATTGCAAATTCAAACTCCCTGTAGGCAAATAATCTTTTCCTTCCCCTGGGCCAGGTCCTTACCCTGACAATATCTCCATAATGGGGATACCTTTCCATCCTTACATGGATCCTTGTTATGAACCAGCTCATGCCGGCCTCCTTCAAGTGCGAAAGACCTACACCCATGTGGTCGGCATGTTCCGTAGCGGCATCCTGATAGAAATTGAGCAGGATCGTCAGGGGGACATTACCCACCTGGTCAACTTCGTAGATCCTTACCTGGTAATCTTTCAGCCACATATCCTGCATGACCTTTTCTCCTTCTGACCTTTCCGGTGGGACCAGCCTGACAGCATGAATGAACAGTATGAAATTGTACCATCTGTATTTTTCTGTGATGCCAGGGAAGATTTGTTCTATTATTAGTAAATCAGATAAAGCAAGGGAGGTAAACCAGAATGGATGACCGGATCGAGCTACTCAAGGGAGATATAACGAAACACGAGGTGGACGCCATAGTGAACGCGGCGAATAGGACTCTCTTAGGCGGAGGAGGTGTGGACGGTGCAATACACAGGGCAGCAGGCCCCAAGCTGCTTGAGGAATGCAGACCCCTGGGAGGATGTCCTACAGGAGATGCCAGGATCACCATGGGGTACGATCTCCCGGCGAAATATGTGATCCACACCCCGGGGCCGGTCTGGAGGGGAGGAAGCTCCGGTGAAGCCCAGTTGCTGGCTTCCTGTTATAAAAGGAGCCTTGAGCTTGCCGTAAGCCACGATTGCAGGACTATTGCATTCCCAGCTATCAGTTGTGGCGTTTACGGATATCCTCTGGATGAAGCAGCCACGATTGCTGTCAGGGAGATAAAGGCCTTCCTCGAAGGAGACCGGCAGCTTGAAAAAGTATATCTTGTGTGCTTCGGGGACGAGACCTTCCGTGCATATGAGAGAACCCTTGGCAAAAAAGAATGATACTCTTTCCGGAGAGGTAAGGGCCCTCCTGGGATGTATTTTGGTAATGTCCTTCTGAAAATCTGCTGATAGAGGTTTTTACCTCGCTTTTATACCGGAAAGCGACAATCTTTGCTCAAATCTGGTACAATTGCCTGACGTTAAAGATACCCCTGGAGGCATAAGATGTTCAAGTCAGATTATCATCTTCACAGTTCTTTTTCAGACGACTGCGGGGAATCCATCGAGAAGATCTATATCAAAGCCCTCGAACTTGGCCTTACTGAACTGGCTATTACCGATCACATGGACCCTGATTTCCCAAGAAGAGACAACCTGTTTGACCTTGATTTCCCGCTCTATATGCGAAAAATGAAGGAATACCGGGACAAATGGTCAGACCTGCTTGATCTCAAGATAGGACTGGAGCTGGGAATGCAATCCCACCTGGCTCAGCGACTGGAACAGGTCTTTCAGGATCCTGACCTGGATTTTATCATTGGCTCCCTTCACTGCTCGGATCATACAGAGTTCTTCGATGGAAGTTTTTTCCGTGGCCGTTCCAGAGACGAAGCTCACAGGACATATTTCATGGCCATCCATGAAAATCTCTCTGTTTTCCGGGATATCTCAGTTCTCGGGCACCTGGACTTCATAAGGCGGTACGGGAAGGAACAATATGGAACAGGCCACAAGGATGTTGATTACCGCCTTCACATGGATGTGATCGATGAGATCCTGACATTGGCCATAGATGAGGGGATAGGTCTTGAAGTCAATACTTCGGGATACAGGAAAGGTTTGGGGCAACCCCATCCGGACGAAAGGATACTAAAACGATATCATGACCTTGGCGGGGAGATACTCACCCTTGGATCGGATGCCCATAAGGCTGACGATATGGCGGGAGAGTTCAGAAAAGCCACCGCCCTTCTGGAAAAGGTGGGCTTCAAGTACATATGCGGATTCCATCGAAGGAAGCCCGTGTTCTATCCCCTGTCAGACCAGGTCTATCATTATTATTGCCCCGATCCTTCCCGGAAGATGGTTGCCAGATAAGGGTCCATCCTGGAGATATCAGCGAAATAACAAGGAAAGATCTTTTTTTCGGGAGGCCTTTACATGCCTGTTCTGAACGTAGTGCCCCTTTTCACTTTTGTCATGATCACAACTTACACTCCCGGCCCCAATAATATTTCCAGCGCATCCATGGGACTTCTCTTCGGTTACGCGAAAAGCCTGCCATACCTGGCAGGCATAGCTTCTGGTTTTGTTATGATAATGTTTTTATGCGGTAGCCTTTCAGGTTTTGTAAACACTATAATACCCTCTCTTTCAATCTGGCTGAGATGGGTTGGATGCGCATATATTCTATGGCTTGCTTTCAGCACTCTCCAGGCGGGTTATTCCTTTTCAGGAGAGCACCTTTCCGGCCGCCTTGGATTCTCCAGGGGTATGATGCTTCAGATCCTGAACCCGAAAGTCATCATTTACGGATTGACCCTTTACACCACTTTTCTCAGTCCCATTGTCACAGAACCTTTCTGGATGTCCCTGTCAGCTTTCCTGCTTGCTTTCAACGCCTGGCTATCCGTATCCCTCTGGGCTCTCTTCGGAAGCGCTCTGAAAAAATACGTTTACCAGCCCCAGATCAGGAGGACCATAAATCTAATTCTATGCCTGCTCCTGGTCTACACTGCCCTGAGCATTCTCCACATCTGAAATTGTCACCGACGGAGGACAAAGGATATTTCCGCCTCCTCCCCGGAGCAGCAATGTAAAAGAAAATGAGCCATAATTTCATGATTTGACAAGGAAATCAGAATCAGATACTCTCCAGGGGATCAGGAAAGGTGGGAGGAAAACCTTAATGGAAAATATTGAACTTATCCCTGCAATAATTTTCATCTTTGTTGCATCCATAACACCAGGCCCTAACAACATAGCCTGTGCATCCATGGGACTGGTCTTCGGATATACTCGGACTCTCCCCTTCATATCAGGTATCCTCACAGGATTCTTCGTGGTCATGTTCATTTGCGGCAGTATGTCAGGCATGGTCCTTAACACGATCCCTTCCCTGACCCTATGGGTCAGGTGGATAGGTTGCGGCTACATATTGTGGCTAGCTTATCTGACCTTCAAGGCAAGTTACTCTTTTGAGGAAGGTCGGGAAGCAGCAGAACTCGGTTTTTTAAAGGGTGTGGTCCTTCAGTTCCTCAACCCCAAGCTGATGTTCTACAGCATAACCCTCTACAGTGCATTCCTGGCTCCTATAACATCTGATCCTGCCTGGTTGATCCTCACGAATACCCTGGTCTCCGTGGCGGCCTTCTTCACCTTATCCATATGGGCCCTCTTCGGCACAGCCATGAAACGCTATATTACAAGCCCCAGGCTTAAGAAATACATCAACATATCCTTGAGCCTTCTTCTTGTGTATACAGCAGTGAGCCTCCTGACAATGTCCCATTAGTGTCCATCCATTGCTCAAAATGAATTCACCGCAACTGTAGTATCATTTAAGGAAGGGAAGGATTAAAGCCAATACTTATTTGATTGACAATTGATCTTACCTTAAATTAATACTATTGAAATCCACCATCAAAATCATACTAAGGATAGCGAGATGGAAAGATGTTAAAGAAAAAAATTACAATATCAGACATACAAGCACAAAAACTTTCAAAAAACAAATTTACCATGATTACTGTTTACGATTTTCCTATGGCTTCAATTGTAGAAAGATCTGCCATAGAAATGATTCTCGTTGGTGACTCTTTAGGAAAAGTAATTCAGGGTCACGAAAATACCATATCCGTTTCTATTGAAGATATCATCTATCACCTAAAAATCGTGAGAAAGGGTGCACCAAACACTTTTATTGTAGGAGATATGCCATTCCTTTCATATGAGGTTGACACAAAAGATGCAATTCGAAATGCAGGAATCTTAATCAAAAATGGAGCAGATTGTGTAAAGATTGAGGGTGGGATAAATATAGCACATACAATAAGAGCGGTAGTAAATGCTGGGATTCCGGTGATGGCACATATAAATTTTCAGGCACTTAAAACAATCATGCCAAATATTAATGATATTATTCAAGAGGCGAAGGTTCTGGAAGAAGCAGGTGCTTTCGCAGTTGTTTTACAATTTTTGTCAAGCAAATTAGCGGCTTCAATAGATCAAGCGTTGAGGATACCAACCATTGGATTTGGTGCTGGCCCACATACTTCCGGGCAGAATCTTAATGCCTACGGTATGCTTGGTATTTTGGATGAACCCGTAAAAAATTTCGTGAAACAATATTCATGCCTTGGAGAAGAAATCCTTAAAACATTTAACAAGTGGCATTATGAAACTCAACAAGGAATATTCCCAGCTTCAGAACATTTCTTTGAAATGGAGAAAGATTAAAGTCTTCGCTCTTT
>JAFGMB010000244.1 GCA_016927765.1 Synergistales bacterium | reverse complement strand
ATGCACAGGCAGGTAAGTCTGCTGAACATGGAGGATATCCGGGAAGCAGCGGGCAGGCTACCGGAACTGAGACCTGGCAGTTTTGCAGAAAACCTTACCATAGAGGGTTTCGATCTTTCGACCCTGAGGATCGGTGATGTAATTGAGATCGGGCAAGTGATCCTTGAGGTGACCCAGATAGGGAAGGAGTGTCACAGCAGGTGTGAGATCTACCATAAAACAGGCGATTGCATCATGCCCAGAAAGGGGATCTTCTGCCGGGTCATCCGTGGTGGAGAAGTAAGAGCAGGAAACCAGGTAAGGAAGGTTGATCAGGAAAATATGAAATAAGGAGATCCTGCCGATTCAAAGATATTTATACGGAAATAGGTATACAGATCAATCGAGATCCTCCCAGGGCATCTATTTAATAAGTTAACCTAATATGTTATATTAGTCTTTGAAAGGGTGATTAGCGATGCTCTTTGAATCTACCTCCATAAATGGCATGGTCCTCAATAACAGGTTCGTACGTTCTGCCACCTGGGAGGGACTGGCTAACGAGGATGGGTCCTGCACTTCAAGGCTGATAGACATTATGGCTGATCTTGCTATCGGCCAGGTGGGACTTATAATAACCGGTCACGCCTATGTTAGTCCTGAGGGCCAGGCAAGTCTCAGGCAGATGGGTATCCATAGGGATGAGTTTCTTCCGGATCTCTCAGAGATGGCCGATGCTGTTCACAGGGAAGGTGGAAAGATCGTTCTGCAACTTGCTCATGCAGGTTGTTATGGAGCTGTAAAACTGACCGGAATAGAACCAATTGGCCCCTCAATCCCCGATGAGAAGTGGAGTTTTGCCTGCAGGGAAATGAACAGTGAAGATATCCGGGCTACTGTAGAAGCTTTCAGAAATGCTGCCTTGAGGACTAAGAAAGCAGGCTTTGATGGGGTTCAGATACATGCTGCTCACGGTTATCTCCTCAGCCAGTTCCTGTCCCCTTTTTACAATAAAAGAAAGGATCAGTATGGTGGCTCTATCGAGAACAGGGCCCGGATGCTCCTGGAGATCATAGGTGAGATCAGATCTGTTGTGGGTGAAGATTTTCCCATACTGGTGAAGATAAATTCGGACGATTACCTTGATAGTGGTTTCTGCCTTGAAGATATGCTGATCGTTAGCAAGATGATCGAGGAAGCTGGAGTTGATTCCATCGAAATGAGCGGTGGTACTGTTAACGAAGGAAGCAGGTACAAGTTCAGCAGAACACTTACTCTCGAATCGGAGGAAGATGAAGTCTATTACAGGGAGGCAGCTTTGAAATACAAGAAGAAGGTAAATATCCCCCTGATCCTTGTGGGAGGAATAAGATCTTTCCCCGTGGCAGAAGATATTGTTTACAGGGAGGTGGCTGATTTTATTTCCTTTTCCCGTCCCCTTATTCGGGAACCCCATCTCGTCAGGCGCTGGAAAGAAGGGGATACCCGTCCTGCCAGGTGCATATCCTGCAATGCCTGTTTCAGGCCTGCGAGGAAAGGAGATGGCCTGAGGTGCGTGGTGGAAGAGTGCCTTCGAAAGGGAGAGGCATTACCTGAAGAATGAGAGGTAGTGAAAGTGACAAGCTGAATTAAAAAGGGGGAGCTGCTGAAAAGGGGCTCCCCCTTTTTTGCGCCAGGGGTCTTGTTCTTTGTTCAGGTCTGCACTTGTTCAGATGCTTATTTTAAAGTGCAGGACAGATCTCCTGAGTAGTCAAAATGTTCTTTCCAAGGGGTAGAAATAATGCCCGATCACCCTGGTAAGATCTTTACCTGATCTTTTCTATTTATACAAATATAAGATAACGTGATATCATATTAAACTGAGATATCAATATTACGGGAGGTGTTATATATGAAAACCAAAGGCGTCTATATGATCGTACTTGTCGTTATAGCTTCCTTCCTTATAGGCATCCTTCCTTCCAACGCTGCCGAAGAGGTATGGGGGACGGTTTCGAAATATGATATTGTTACCACTGCAGAAAAAGCAGGTACCTTCAATACTCTTGTGGCCGCTATCAAAGCTGCTGGACTTGAGGATCTCATGCGTCAGCAGAATTCCTACACTGTCTTTGCTCCCACCGATGAAGCTTTTGCCAATCTTCCCCCGGGTACCCTGGAAGAACTCCTGTTACCCGAGAACAGGGACAAGCTTCAGGCAATTCTCACCTATCATGTTCTTATGGAGAAGAGGATAATTTCATCCAGGTTGAAAGGTGTTCACGAACTGCAAACTGTCAATGGCAAGAAACTCAAGGTCTGGTATTCTCCAGACAGGGTTCTCATCAACAACGCTCTGGTGGTGAAACCTGATATTACTACGAAGAACGGGATGATCCACGTCATAGACATGGTGCTTCTGCCTTAGAGAGAAAAGCGGGGATTCCCTCCCCGCTTTTTCTATCCCTTCAGATTGACCAGTTTCATCCAGGTCTTCAGTATTTTTTTTGTAAAAGGATTGAGTTTCCTGCTGTTGTGAAGGTCTCCCGCTTTTCGGAATATCTCTGCCTGGGTAGGATAAGGATGGATCACCCCGGAAAGCCTGCCCAGTGATAATCCTGCCTTCATAGCTACGGAAAGTTCTGAAAGCATCTCTCCTGCATGGCCTGCAACAAGTGTCGCTCCAAGGATCTTTCCATTTCCTTTTTTGCAGAGTACTTTAAGAAAACCTTCCTCCTCTTCATCAAGGAGGGCTCTATCAACTTCTTTCAGTGGGATCCTGACTGTTTCAAAATCCAGGCCTTTTTCGGATGCTTCCCGTTCATACATGCCGACATGCGCAACTTCCGGATCGGTATAGGTACACCAGGGAATATTGAGGGAACTGATTTTTTTCCTCCCTCCGAAAAGAGCGTTCTGAAGGGCTATCCTGGCGCTGGCATCGGCCATGTGGGTAAATTTGAAAGGCATACAGCAATCTCCGGCAGCAAATATTCTAGGATTGGATGATCTGAGATTATCATTGACCCTGACCCCTTTTCCCCTGTCATTTTCAACTTCGGCTGATTCCAGATCAAGACTTTCGATCTCAGGTATCCTTCCCAGGGCTACAAGTATCTGGTCTATCTCAAAAACTTTCTCTTCATCTCCAGAGACCACATGAGCCATTTTAATGCCTTTTTCAACCACTACCTTCTTGAGCTGGGATGAGAATAAGACCTCTATACCTTCTTCTCTGAAAATACGGGCTATTATTGAAGCTGCATCAGGATCTTCTTTTTTAAGGAACTGGTCGCCTCTCTGCAGTATGAATACCCTGCTCCCCAGTCTTCTGAAAGCCTGGGCGAGTTCGCACCCCAGTGGGCCACCACCAAGGATCATCATTCTTCGGGGAAGTGCCTGCAGGTTGAATATGGTCTCATTGGTCAGATAACCCGCTTCTTCAAGACCTTCTATCTGAGGGATCATGGCTTTAGCACCTGTGGCTATAATTGCTTTCCGGAACCTTATTCGTTGTTCTCCCACCATTATTGAAGAGGGTGAAGAAAAACGGGCCTGTCCGAAAAATAGGTCCACTCCTT
>JAFGMB010000033.1 GCA_016927765.1 Synergistales bacterium | reverse complement strand
TGACCTGAGGATAACGGAGGTCTCCGTTAAGGGGCACAAGCTCCACATAAGGGGGGAGACAGACCTACCAGAGGGATCGGTCCTTAACATGCAGCTCAGGCTTCCGGGATGGGATAATCCTGGAAAAGGCATAAAGGTACATGCCAACAGTCACAGGTTTTTCATCCAGGTGGATCTTCCAAAGAAAAAAGAATGGCAGGGGAAGCTTTTCCAGCTCAAAGTCAATTTCAGACCAGGCGACCAGCCGGATCACGTGAAGGTAAAAGTCGGCACAAAGGGAGAAAAACTGCAAGGGCCCAAGGTAAAGGTCCGCAAGGAAGGGAAAGAGCTCGAAGAGAACAGGTTGATACTATTGTGATCCTCGATCGATGCAGATGACAGGAGGGGTGGTCTCCTCCTGTCATCTTTTTCATATTTTTAACTTAATGGAGGCAAAGCTTTTCAACTTTCCAGGTCTTATCCGCCTGAAGCCCCTACATCAACCACGGGCTGACTGACAAGTTCTTCTGCATTCCTGGAGATCTTTGCAAGGACCCTCTGAAGAAATGCGCGCTCCCCCTCTGAAAGACCCCTGGAAAGGGTACTGTTCCAGATGGCCAGGTTGTCCCTGACCCTGGGTTCCATTTTTCTTGCCTTTTCGGTAAGGAAGAGTTTCCATGATCTTTTCTGCTGGTAGAAGGGTTCTTTTCTGATAAGGCCCTGGTGGATAAGTCCGGATAGAGCCCGTGTTGCCTTGCGGTCCACGGGGAGGCTCCTTTCCATAAGATCTTCCCGGGATAGACCATCATTTTCATAAAGGGCCAGCAGATGGAAAAGATTCTCTTTCACTATCCCCAGATCCCCCAGGGAAGAATCCAGGAATTCCTGCTCCCTGAGGAATAAAGTGCTGATCTGCATTCCAAGAGATCTGAACGATGACAAAACGATCACTCCTTCTTTTTACAAGAAGCTGCAAAATGGATATTACATTAAAGGGATACTGACATTTTCCCTTGAGGGGATACGATGCAGAGCAGTATCACTGATCAGGAGAAGGCTCTATTGCTGGCTGCATGGAATGGTCTTGTTTCATCATCTCCATGTAGGCCATGGCTATTCCCCTGATCATTTCTGTGAACTGGCTTTTTCGCGCCTCCACGACCTCTATGCCCCCATCTTTTGATAATACCAGCATGCTAAGGGGGATTATCGCTCCGCCGCCACCCCCACCAACGCCGATATCCATATGTTGCATACCCCGTCCTGAGGCAAAACCGAAAAAGATGGCCACTACGGGCAGGATGGTGTTTCCCTGGACGATAACAGGCTCGCCCACTACATTGTTGGCATCCAGAATGGTCCTTATCTGTGTTACCATGGCCTGTGCCATGTCTGCCTGTTCGCTGACAATATTCTGTGCCCAGGATGCCGAGGGAAAGATGAGAAGGGTCGTGATCACCAGTAAAATTATCGATCTTTTCATTTCTGATCACTCCTCAAGCTCAGTTCTGCCGGGATTCCCGGCAGTCAAAGTTACCAGGATAGCCCCAAATCCGATGGTTCCGAAAATGATCCAGAGGGCCCAGCCTAAGTGGGGTATCATCCTGATCCCTGTGAGGATAAGCCCTCCCAGGAGTATCCAGTTTGTACTGGGGCGCGCGTTTCTATCTTCAGGTTTGAGGATCAAACCTCCCAACATGGTTCCTAAAGCGACAGTTCCAAGGAAAGTGGAAACCAGGAAGAAAAGAAGAATGATAAAGGTTAAGGGTATGCCTATGATCGAAAGGGCCATGATAAAGCCAAAAAAGATTGTCAACACTAACCCCATGGCTCCTGAAAAAAGGCTGATCAATGGCCGGGTTCTAAGGACTAATGCAACCTTACCGATCTGGTTCCTGAAAAAGAGGAAAGCCAGGTAGGAGAGAATGTACCATGTAGTTGCGAAAAGGAGTTTCTGTGCCCACCAGATATATATCCCAAGGCCGAGTAGATGTTCAGGAATAAGAAACACTGTTCTCCATAGGAGTTCATTGAAAGGCATGGTTTCTATCTCATAGGGCCCATGCTGGTCCCGGGTGACATGTTCACGGTAGGCTCTGAACAATGGCAGGGACTTTTCAAGCAGGATACCCGCAAGGCTGTAAGGTACTTTCAGAAGTTCTATCCCCTGTGAAGAGATCACTATAAAGCCCACCGGGTAAATACTTCCCGAAGTGTAGAAAGGGGGGACCCCATCCTCCGTGGATGACCAGCTTTCACCAACACGGATGTTAACGATGGGAATTATCTTGTATCCTTCTACCTCCAGGGGATCACCCATTACCACGTTCGTACCGTATTGAGCCTTGAATTCTGTAAGGATGGAGGGTTCAAGGGACTGCTCAGGAGAACCTTCTGTCTGTCTGGCTCCAGGGAATGCAAATAAGATAAAAAGGAACATAAATAAAAGAACCGAAGGAAGTAATGTCTTTCCCCTCTTCAAAAGAGTACCTCCTTACCTGTGGGTATGCCTCTATCTAATTCTTTATTATGATAAAGTAAAAATGGAAAGTCAAGGAATCCGAAAAATGATAAGATAAAAACCCTGTTTCATAACAAACAATCGTCGAAGGAGATCGTAAATGAGTTCAGGATCGATAGATCAACAGTCCCGAAAGGTAAGGTATTCTGAAGTGGGTTCCCAGGGTACCCTTAAACTGGTCCATCTTTTTAATTACCTCCAGGACGCAGCTGATGAACATGCCACAAAACTGGGGGTTTCTGCAATTCAGCTCAGGGAAAGGGGATATGCATGGGTCCTTTATCGGGTCAGGGTAACAGTTCATCGCTATCCTATGTGGGACGAAACTATCTATATCCGTACCTGGCCTTTCCTGTTCAATAAACTCTATGAAATGAGGAACTTTGAGGTCACAGACAGTGAAAACGGAAAAATCCTTTCTGCCGCAACATGCTGGCTCATGCTGGACCTGAAAAGAGGCCGGCCGTCAAGGATAGACCGAACACCCTTTGCGGATATCATGAAGGGATGTAAGCCTGTGGATAATAACCTCCATGAGATAGATGATATCGACCGGATCGATAGTGAGCTTGTTTTCAGCGTGAGGGCTCATGATCTTGACAGCAACAGGCATGTTAATAACTCTATTTATCCGGAGTGGGCAGTGGAAACTGTGCCCCCATGGTTCTTATCCCACGGTTTGGAAAAAGAACTGGAGTCGCTCCGGCCTGTGGCAATGGAAGTAAATTTTCTTACTGCAGCCAGATATGGAGATGAGGTGGTATGTCAGACCCAGCACATTGACGGGGCGAGATCTCATTGTTTCCTGCACAGGATAATCAGATCTCATGATGGGAAGGTGCTTGCCAGGGTCAGATCCAGCTGGGATAAGACCCCGAAATAATATGTATTCAGAGCTTTAAACTTCCTTTTCGCTGCGTTTGATATACCCCTGAGTCCATGGGCATGCCTGGATGCAGATACCGCAAATTGTCGAATCCAGGCCATTCCTGGAAGAGATAGAGGTGCAATGGAGATAGCATGATCTTATGTCAAGAAATTCATCACGGTGCAAACCCGGCTTCCATTCCCTCCCTGAGGGGGCATTTACAGGACAGGCCTGAACACAGGCCTGGCATTCGGAGCAGAGTGAATGGGTTACCGGATCGTCGCAGATCAATGGCGCGTTTGTGATGACCGTGTTGAAACGAAGGGCAGATCCGAAACTCTTCGTGATCAGGAGATCACATTTACCTATCCATCCAAGGCCGGCCCTGATAGCTGCGGTTTTATGAGGGAAATCAGCACTCAGGCTCTCGCGGTCGAATTTTTCCGTAGTTGAACCGATAGATAAGGCAGAATACCCACCTGAAAGAAGATGATCCAGGAGTTTTTCTGCCATATGATTCAGTTTCGAGTTGACCTTTTTGTATTCAGCCAGGTATTCCATTCCGGGCCCTTCCTGAAGCCCCTTTATCACAAGAGGATCCAGGGCAACTCCATAGACAATGCCTTTTGTGAGGTCCCTGTATGGAAGGTCCTGACACGGGGATAGATCGGCGATCCCAACGATGTCGCAGCCTTCCTCATGAAGAAGGTTCCTGATGGCTGATGTCATTTCCTGGTTCTTCATCTTTGCCCAGCTCCCCTGTGGTCTCTTTTGCCGCCTTCAGAGCCTGTTCCAGGCCTTCAGGATCATCTGACCCTATGATGTATCTTTTCCCGTCCGAAAGCTCTATCAGGAGTCCCCATCCGGAACACACGCTGAAAAGCCATCCTTTGCGGATCTTTTTTACTCCTGTGGAATACCATGGAATAAATCTCTGGCTGATATGAACGATCTTATCCACCGGTATTGATGTTGAGAACAGCCTCGGGCCGAAAATGACATGGAGTTTACCCGAGTCTACCCTTGTTTCCATGAAACTCACAAAAAGCATTGTCAGTATCAGTAGGATAAGGGCAAGAAAAATCTGCCAGATGGAGGAAGGTGCTTTGCCAGTAGATATCCCCCTTATGAAAAGGACAAGGGTGATCGAGGTGGGTATGCTGAGGATGATCAAGGGGATCTTCCCTTTATCCCTGTGGGAATAAATTTCCATTTCGTTTCACATCCTTGCTCATTTTTTCTTAATCAGAGACAAGTATATAGTAAAATGCTTTTACATATCACCCCTTGAAGATGAAACTCTGAGTGAAAGGGATATTCCCTCAAAGGGAGGTCTTCTTATTGAAACGACAACAGGTCAGGAAAGGGATATTGATATTTTCATTCCTTCTGCTTCCGGTCACCATGTTCTATCTTTCGCCTATGCTGATAATGCAGGGAGCGAAACAGGGGAAGCTAACGCCAGCCCTGGTGTTCATATTTCTTCTCTTTGGGGGGACCTTTTTTCTGGGCAGGGTGTTCTGCAGTTGGGTCTGTCCAGCTGGGGCACTTCAGGAGATGCTCTTTGCCGTGAACAATAAACCCGCCAGTAGAGGGAAGGCCACCTGCATCAAGTACTTTATCTGGGGTCTGTGGGTAGTAGCGCTGCTCCTTACCATATGGAAAGCAGGAGGGTTTTCCAGCTTTGACCTTTTTTTCAGGACCAGTTTCGGAGTATCTCTTACCGACCCTTCAGGATATTCAGTCTACTATGGGGCCATGGTGTTTATTTTTGCCCTTTCCCTATGGCTGGGCAGGCGTTCTTTCTGTCAATACGTCTGTATCCTTACCCCTTTCATGGTCATCTCGAGAGGATGTTCGCAAAAACTGAAAGCTCCGAGGCTTCACCTGGAGGCTGAAACCGAGAAGTGTATAAACTGCAGGATCTGTAACAACAATTGCCCCATGAGCCTGGATGTGAACACCATGGTCCAGGAGGGCAACATGGAAAACCATGATTGCATTCTCTGCGGGGCCTGCGTGGATTCATGCCCTAAAAAGGTGATATCCATGAAAATGTCTTCAGATCAGGATAGTTAAAGAGGTAAAATACCAGGCACTACCATCCTTGAAGATATTTGACCACCTCGTCCGGTATCCTGCCTTCAAGGAAATCTTTTATGGATTCTTCTATTATTTCAATGGCCCTGTCCACCAGTGCCTTTTCAATGTTCAGAGGAGGGGCTATCCTGAGGACGTTCCCCATCTTTCCGAAAGTGATCATTACAAGACCCTTTTCCCAGGCGCGCCAGCATATCTTAAGGGCTCCATCCCTATCGGGTGTTTCCGCCCCACCATCGGTTACTTCCACCCCGAAAAGGAGACCTCTATGCCGGATATCTCCAAGTATTTCGTATCTGCGGGCCATGGCGGCAAAATTTTCTGCTATGTAACCCCCTGTTTCTATCGCCTTTCTACATAACTCTTCCTCTTCTGTAACCTCGATGGCAGCCAGGGCCGCGGCTGAATTGGCGGCATGTCCCATATGAGTGAAGCCAAAGAAAGGGGATGGAACACTTGCCATGATCTCTTTTCTCCCCACCACGGCTGAGATGGGCATTCCTCCGCCCAGGGCCTTACCGGTAACGAGAATGTCAGGTTCCACGTCGAAGTTCTCTATCCCCCACCATTTCCCCGTTCTACCCATGCCTGTCTGGATCTCCTCCGCAATGAGGATCAACCCGTAACGGGTGCAAAGGTCCTTGAGTTTTGTCATGTAACCTGCAGGGGGAATTATGGCACCACTGTCCCCCTGTATCGGCTCAACAATTATCCCGGCCACATCTCCCTTTAAAGCTGTAAGGGCGTGATGGATCTGGGAAAGGGATCTTTCCACAAGTTTTCCGGGTTCCAGGTATCCGTTGATCCCCCATGGATTACGCAGGGGGTCTGGGAAATCAACAAAGGTGACGCCTTCAAGAGGGAAGATACATTTCTTGTTACCCTCATCAATTATTCCGGTCAGGGCAAGAGAGCCATAAGTGGTACCGTGGTAGGATCCCCTGAAGGATATGATATGCTTTTTACCAGTGTAAGCCCGGGCGGCTTTTATGGCCGAGTCATTGGCATCTGATCCTGAAAAACCGAGGGTTACAAGTTTCGGGAAATTCCCTGGAGTTATTTCTGCAAGTTTTTCGGCCAATCTGGCAGGTTTCTCCTGGTAAAAATATGCAGAAGTGTAATTGAAATTTGATTCCAGCTGGGCTCTGACAGCTTCCCGGATCCTCGGGTGGCAGTTGCCTATGTTGTAGACAGCAGCACTGGATAGGAAATCTATATATTCGTTACCATCCTCATCCCAGAGAAGGGATCCTTTTGTCTTCCGGATAGCGAGGGGGTAGTATTTCAATGTTGCACCCCTAGCTATCCATTTTTCATCTAGTTCAGCCACCTCAAGGTTTCGCACTATGGATTTTGAAGTATGGCTTTCTATGCCGTGGAATTTCATGTCATATCTCCCTTCGTTAGAAGAGGATCCTGAGGGATCCGGGATTTTCCAGGTAAATTCCTGGGTGATCAGTCATAAAGTTTTTTTTCAGTAAATCCAGCTGATACTACCATGACCCAGGGACAGGATAAAGCTTTTTAAGGGATTTCAGGGCATTCCCACCCTGCAGGACAGGAAAGGAATATTGGATCGGGAAAGAGGATCATTCTCGTTTTTTGCGATCTTTCAAAGCAGCAACCACATGGCAAGGGCAGCAGCCGGGGCGATAAAGAGATTATCCCATTTCCCGGACACTCCTTCGGCTAATGTGGCCACAAGGGATCCGGCAAGGATAATCTCCAGGTCCAGGTGGTAAGAGGGAGTCATATGAATAAAAACATATGAAGCTGAAACACATGCTGTCAGGCATGCAATTGAACCACTTGTACTTTTCCCTTTGATCCATATACCCAGGCCTGTTCTTCTGCCGACCAATCCAGCCCATGCGTCACCCAGGGTCAACATTATGATCGACAGGGCGTTCAGAGGATCCGGAAAGATGGATGCCAGGAAACATCCCAGGATATATTTGCTTGTCCCTGTAATTTCTGTCTCCTCTTCCTCCTTGGCGACCGGCTCCATGACACTCATGATCATGCTTCGGACAGTAGGGTTATATTTTCTTATCAGTTCAACGGACCACAAGGTCAATGTTCCTATGCCGAGGGACAGCAGGAGAGCTTTCTGACCTCCGAGAGGGTAGATGATGCAGGGAAAGATCAACCCGCAATACCGGTAGAGTTTTCTTCTGACCGTCCTGCGCTGGAGAGCTGATTTAACCTGGCCATAATGATATTTGAGAAGATCTCTGCAAGGAAGGAAGGTCCAGAACAAGAGCAACAGGAAGTATATGGTAAGGGGAATTCCCGGATCATATCCTCCGGCTGTCAGAAAAAGTAAGGCTGG